>JADLGF010000151.1 GCA_020849415.1 Thermomicrobiales bacterium | reverse complement strand
TGGTCCTTGGTGTCGGCGCATCGAACGAGACGGCTTTGTCCACACGACGGGACATTTCGTCCGCACAAGCGGACGGAACAGAAGTATAGACGCGCGATTTTGGATGTTGGAGTGCGCTTACTCGAAGATCGTTACGAGTCGGGCGAGAACTTCGTCCATCAGATCATTCGGGAGCGATTCCACCCGACGGCCGTTCCGGGCGTCCAGATCGAGCACGTGTGGTTGATCGCACCGGACAACGCCGATCGTTCTGGTTCCCGAAAGCGGAACCGCAAAGCCGATGGGTTGGGCGAAGGCGCCGCCGTTGGTAATCGGGACGATCACCGGCAGCTTCGTAACCGCGTTGAATTCGGTCGGTGAGACAACCAGCACCGGACGGTGTCCTTGTTGCTCGTGCCCCGAGGTGGGATCGAGCGACACCATGTAGATATCACCCCGCTTCACAGGAGCTCCCGTCCGACCGCGGGTGCATCGACCAACTCGCGCTCGTTCGCCGGTTGCTCGTTCGGGTAGTTGGAAGCGGCAAGGAGTTCCGCCATCGTGTACCGGGGCCGCGTTTGCGGAGCGACGACCAGCCGCCCTTCCTCGATCGCCAGCTGAACGGTGTCTCCGGCTTCGAGCTGGAGGATTTTCAGGAGTTCGGGCGGGACCGCCAGCATGGTCGACCCACCGACGCGTCGCAGATTCGAAGTGAGCATAAGATCCTCCAAGGTTTTATCGAAGTATAACAGGTGAGTTGGGGATCGTGTGGATATAACTCAAGTCGGTCTACCGATGCCCGGGATGATGTTGTCACACCGTCAGGTCAGCAGCTTTTCCATGATGATCGTATCGACCCAGCGGCCGTCGAGCATCCCCTGTTCCTGGTAGATGCCGACGGTTCGGAATCCGTGGCGTTCGTACAGCTTCATGCCGGCGACGTTGAACGGGAAGGCGGCCAGGACCATTTTGTGGAATCCCTGCGTCCGGGCGAGCGCTTCGAGTTCACCGAGGAGCGCTTTCCCGACGCCCTGACCGCGCGCCTCCCGCGCCACGTAGATCGAGAAATCGACGACGTGATCGTAGGCCGGACGGGGATTGAACTGGTTGAGCGATCCCCAACCGAGCAGCGTTCCGGCATCACCCTCGGCGATGATCACCGGGTAGCGCGGCCCCTTCGCCGCCAGCCAGCCGGCGCGTTCAGCTGCATCGCGGAAGGTGGTTTCGAGGGTCGCAAGCCGATCCTCGATCCCCTGGTTGTAGATACGGGCAATCTCGGCAGCATCGTCAGGGGTGGCGGCGCGGATCAACATTGGTTTGCCTCCGAGAGGACGTCAGGAAGCGGACTGGTGAGCGAGGGTGATGATACATGGTGACGCAGATTGCCGATTATCCGGTGCGCTCCATCACCGCGAATCGGCGCACCTCGCGGAAATCGTGACGCTCGTAGAGCCGGGCGGCGGTTTCGTCGGTCCAGAGGAACCAGGCGACGTGCAGCGATTTCTGGCGCATGGCGTCCAGCATTTCGGCGAGGATCGCGCCGCCGATGCCGTTGCCGCGTTGGTCGGGTCGCACGCCGAACGGACCGAATCGTTCGCCGCGATGTTGCGCGTAGCCGAGCACGTCGCCGGCGCGAGCGGCGATGATCAGGCCGACGTTGCGGCCGTCTCCAACGAAAAGATCGCTCAAGACGGCGGTGGCTTCGCGGTGCCAGTCCGCCGAGAAGTTGGCCCGGATGAATCCGAGCAGCGGCACGATGTCGGACGAGGCAACGGGTCGAATCTCAATTCCAGTTTCGAGAAGCGCGGTTATCTGCTCCGCCGAGATACTGGAATTCCGTAACTGAGCTAGATCGGCTTGCATGCTGATGGGACGGCTGATTGTACGAAACCCACGCTTCAATAGAAGGTCAATCGCGCTTGCGTAGGCGACGGTGTCAGGTCCGGGAATGAAGTAGTTCGGCACATAGGGTGAGATGCCGACGTGGTTCACACCGAGACGATCGAAGCGCTTCAACGCGGCATCGAGGAGTGAGCCACCGATTCCGCGTCGTTGATGATCGGGATCAACCCCGAACGCGGTGATCCACCCTCGATCAGGTTCGAACCCGGTGTCGAAAAAGGGCACCCTTCGCCGGATCGAGAGGAGGAACCCGACGACAGCCCCGTCGATCTCCGCGACCAGACAGCCATCCGGATCGAAGTTCGGATCGAGCAACACTTTTGCCCACCAGGTGGTCGCGTCGATCGGATCGGCCCCCATCGCCCGATTCCAGACCCGGATCACCGCCGCTTCATCGTGCGGCTGATATGGGCGGATGATGCTCAGGGAATCTGAACGGTCCATGTGGATGGCCCGTGCATTACTCGAAATCGAGCGGGGATTTGAAGCGTTCGAGTTCGGAATCGAAGGTGGCGATTTCGGATGGTGTGTCGCTGAAGGCGTCCTGGATGAGCCGCATCTTTTCTTCCGGGGTCAGATGCGCGGTTTCGCGAACTCGCTGGACTTCGAGGACGATTGGCTGACCGTTGATCGTCACCCGAATCCGATCACCATCGTGCTTGAGCACGGTGAGCAGTTCGGATACCGGGGTTGTTGCGTTGGCTTCTATCGTTCCTGGCGCCACGGTCGAGGCTCCTGATGAACCGAATCTGGGGCCAAGTATCTCACGCCGAGCTTCATGTTTCCGCTGGCGAAACAATCTTCAGTTTCGGAACCCGCTCATAGTGCCGAATATTCCGTGTCACTATCGTGTATTTGTGATCCAAAGCAATGGCCGCGTTCAACAGGTCCGGTAATCCGGTCATTTGTCCCTGCGAAACGAACGATCCAAAGAACAACCCGGCTATTCTCGCTGGTTGGGTAGTAAGCGGAATGATTTCCATTTGCGTGGTGGCGAAAAAATGCTCAATTCGCGCCCGGGTTCGATCGGGATCGCGACTTGCGTAGACACCTGCGTAAACCTCCGCCACAGTAATGGCGGTGGTCGCAAGATAGCCGTCCGATAGGTCTGAATCGAGGAATTCGACGGCTTCATCCAGCCCATTGATCAGATCGAGCAGGACATCTGTATCGACAAGGTAGCGAACGCTCATTCAGCATCTGAAACATAGCGAGGACGCGCAGCTTCCGAGTCGCGCATTTCATAGATGAACTTCTTCATCGCCACGGCGTCAATCGAGTTTTTACCCGCCCGAGCGGCGGCGATAACGCGATCAACATTGCTCGCGGGTTCATTCTCGATCGCATTGGACGAATCGCGATCGGATCTGTGGACAAGGAATAGATGGCTGCCCACCCGCAATTCAACTTTGCCGTCCGCTTCAATGGCTTGTTCGATTGCTTCGCCCAAGGGTGACTTGGGATCAATTTCGATAGGATTACATTCCGCGACCATTGATGCCTCCAAATCGACCATTCGGAGCACATTATAGCGATTCGCTAGACCCTTCCTCCGATCTCCGCGACAATGGCAGCAAGTTCGACCCGCCCGCGTTCGGGCACGCTTCTGGAGGGGACATCGTACCGTGGTCACCACAACGCCGGCGTGGAATACCGCCGATCTCAAGCAAAAGGGCAAGGATCACCTGCTCAACTCGGTCTCGAATCTCAAGCTGGTCCGGGAGTTCGGCCCGCTCGTGATCTCCCACGGCGAGGGCGTGTACCTTTGGGACACCGACGGCAAGCGCTACATCGATGGCTTCGCCGGGCTCTGGAACGTCAACATTGGTCACGGCCGCTCCGAGCTCGGGCAGGCGATGGCGCAGCAGGTCGATGAAGTCGCCTTCGTGCCGACCTTCTTCGGACTCGCCGCTCCCCGCACGATCGAATTGGCGGCGCGCCTCGGCGATATGTTCCCGGGGAGCATCAATCACTTCAACTTCACGTCGGGCGGATCGGAATCGATCGAAACGGCGCTCAAGATCGCCCGCTACTACTGGTATCTGCAGGGCAAGGGCGACAAGATCAAGATTCTTTCCCGCCACATGGCGTACCACGGTATCGCTATGGGGGCGCTCGCCGCGACCGGCATCCCCGCCTATCACACCGGCTTCGGACCCGGTATGCCCGGCTTTATCCACCTCACGGCGCCCTACGCCTACCGCAACGCCGAAGGGATGAGTGAGACCGAGTTCGTCGATAAACTGATCGAGGAGCTTGAAGAGACGATCGCCCGCGAAGGCGCCGATACGATCGCCGCCATGATCGGCGAGCCGGTCCAGGGCGCGGGCGGCGTGGTGCCGCCGCCGGCCAGCTACTGGCACCGGGTGCAGGAGACGCTGCGCAAGCACGATATCCTGCTGATTGCCGACGAGGTGATCTGCGGCTTCGGCCGCACCGGCACCATGTTCGGCCACGTCACGTACGATTACGCGCCCGATATCGCCGCCTTCGCCAAGGGCATTACCTCCGGCTATGTGCCGCTCGGCGGGGTCGGGGTGAGCGACGCTATCTGGGACGTGCTGAGCGAGCCCGATCGCGTCTTCATGCACGGCTTCACCTACTCAGGGCACCCGGTCGCCTGCGCGGCGGCGCTCGCCAATCTCGACATCATCGAGAACGAGCAGCTGCCGGAGAACGCCGGCGTGCAGGGTGAGCGGCTGCTGACGGGCCTCCAGGCGGCGCTCGGCGATCACAAGAATGTCGGCGACATTCGCGGCAAGGGCCTGATGGTGATCATCGAGCTGGTCGACGATGTTCATTCGAAGGCGAAGCTCGATGCCGCGCTGAATGTCGGCGGCAAGCTGCAGGCCGCCACGCGCTCGCGTGGCCTGATCGCGCGCGCCAACAACGACGGCATTGCTTTCGCCCCGCCGCTGATTATCTCGGCCGATGAGGTCGACGCGATGATCGATGCCGCGTCCGGTGCGATCAGCGAGGTGCTCGGTTAGTCATCCAGGCAGCGTTGAAAGGAACTCGTTATGCCATTCGTTCCGATGAAGGTGTTCAAGGATCGTCAGAAGCGCATTCAATCGTTCATCGCCGAGCAGGGACTCGAGGCGGTGATCGTCAACACCGCCGGCAACATCGCGATGATGTCTGGCTTCATGCTCGATGTCGAACCGTGGGAGCGGCCGGTGGCCTTCGTCTTCCCGAAAGAAGGCGCACCTTTCGCGGTGCTGAATGAGCTTTCGACCAACCACCTCAAGATGGCCGAAAAGCGCGGCTCGCTCTACATCACCGATTACTCGATCTACGTCGAGCACCCGCCGACCCGCAACCGTACCTGGACGCGCGATCAGTGGGCGCATCTGCTCGATACGCGTCTGGCGGAGCGGGGTATCACCAAGGGCGCGATCGGCGTCGAGGGGTACGGCCCGACCGATCTCCTCAAGGCCAATCCGCGCTTCAGCTTCGTCAATGTCAGCCCCACGCTGATCAAGATGCGGATGGTGAAGTACCCGGAAGAGATCGCGATCATGCGCGAATGCGCGGCGCTGACCGACTGGGGTCAGGATCGCTACATGGAGCTGCTCAAGCCAGGCGACAACGTGAAGGCGTTCGACGCCCGAATCGCGGCGCTGATGTTCGAGGAGGCCGCCCGGCGCTTCCCGGAGGATCGGTTCGAGGTCAACATGTACGCTCTTTCAGGACCCGCCTCCGCCGCGCCGCACGGCACCGGCGCCGATGTCGGGATGAAATTCGAGAAGGGCCACGGGGCGGTCAACATCATCGTCGGGCGGCTGAGCGGCCTGGTGGTCGAGAACGAGCGGACCCTCTTCGTCGGCAAGCCGAACGACAAGCAAATCGCGGCCTTCCAGGCGGCAACCGAAGCGTGCGAGGCGGCGGCCGAGCAGATGGTGGCCGGCACGCCGGTCAGCCACGCCGATGCCGCGGCGCAGGCGGTGTACGACAAGGCCGGCTTCGGCGACTACATCAATCACCGCACCGGGCACGGGGTCGGGATCATCGGGCATGAGTATCCGGAGGATATGCCCTTCCTGCACCG
>JADLGF010000150.1 GCA_020849415.1 Thermomicrobiales bacterium | reverse complement strand
ATGGCGCCGAGGGTCGGGATCGTATCGGGATCGGGCCACGATTCCGGCTTCCAGAGTCCGGAGCGCAGGAACGCCCGCGCGCAGTGCATGTAGACCTCGTCGATCTCCACCACCGTCGCCAGCTTCGGCGTCTTGCCCTGGATTTGCAGCGTCGCGAGCAGGTCCGGATCACTTGTGAGGAAGGCGCGGCCGTTCACCCGCACGGTTTCATCAACGTTCGGAATGATGAAGATCAGCCCGACGTGCGGGTTCTCGATCAGGTTGCGGTGCCCATCGATGCGGCGATTGCCTGGCCGATCGGGAATCACCAGGGTGCGGCTATCGATGATCTTCACCGTTCCGGATGGATCGCCCTTCGGCGAAACATCGACATTGCCGGCGGCATCCGAGGTCGCCACGAGGAAGAACGGCGAGGCGAGGATGAACTCCTCGATCAGCGGCGTCATCCACGGGGTGTGCTTGTTGACGATCGACTCGTGCGGCCTCCCGTTGATCTCGTAGAGTTGATCGTGGGTTTGCACCCGGTTGGTGCGCAATCGTTCGATCAACGTCGTGTCGACAGCCTCGGTCGTAACTTCGATCACCATTCGTTTGACTCCCGGGCACCCGCTGGCAACGGGTCCATCATTGGCGAGATCGCTCGCCAAGAGGATACATCAATTCCGACCATCACAGTCAGGATACCGGCGGCGCACGTTGGGCGTGCGCGCCGGTCTCCTGACAAGGTCGAATGCGTCGATTATGACGGGAGTCGGATCAGCCGTGCAGCGTCAGCGCTTCGGGATTGCCGGTGCGCGTGGCGAAGCGTTCGATCCGGAAAGGGTCGATGGGGAGTTCCGTGCTGCCATGGACAGCCAGATCGGCCAGGATTTGACCGGTGATCGGTCCAAGGCAGAAACCGTGACCGCTGAACCCGGCGCCGATCACGAGTCCCTCGAGGCCGGACGGGCGTTGCAACACCGGCAGCGCGTCCGGAGTCTGATCGAGCAACCCGCCCCAAACCTGCGCCAGCCGGAGCTTCTCAAGGGCCGGGATGGCGCGGATCGAGAAGGCGAGCGTCTCCTGCACCTGCGCGAGAGTCGGCTGCACGTTGAACGGATCGTGCCGGTCGCCGGCGTTCCAGGGAGAACTGCCGGCGGTCAGGCGGAACCGGCCATCGACTTGCTGCCGGCCGGCGAAGGTGCCGGCAGCCACGCCCAACACCTGATCGAGCATCGGAGGCGCCGGCACCGTCTGGATCGCTGGAACGTGACGGATATCGAGCGGCAGATCGTAGCCGAGCGGCTTCAGCAACAGCGGACTGTAGATGCCGGCCGCAACGACCACCACGTCCGCGCCGACTACTCCATCCGCCGTCTCGACACCGGTGACCCGTTCCCCCTCAGTCACGATCCGCAGCACTTCGACGCCGGTCCGGATATAGGCGCCTTGGCGAATGGCGGCGTTCGCAAACGCCTGCACGCTCTTCGCCGGATTGGCGTGACCGTCGCTCGGACAAAAGGAAGCGCCCGCGATGTCACTCGTCAGTGCCGGCGCAATGGCATGGATATCGGCGATTGAATCGAGATAAGTGATCTCGATGCCCGCCGCCTTCGTTTCTTCCACGACTTCCTTGATCTTCGGCACGTCTGACTCGGTCAACGCCATGCGCAGATTGCCGTGACGGCGGTACTCGGTATCGGCTTCGAGTTCGTCGTTGAGATCGGACCATCGTGCTACCGCGGCCGCCGCCAACGGCAGCTCGGCCGGATGCCGGCCCGATTGGCGGACACCGGCGAGGGTCCAGCCACTCGCCATGCTGTGCAGATCGCCGCGTTCGAGCAACGTGACAGCTATACCGTTGCGCGCCAGTTCATACGCAGTTGCGCAACCGCTGATTCCACCACCAATGATGACGATCTTGCCGCTCACGCCGGGTCCCTCCTGTTGTGGAATGTTGGTTATCTCGATCGTGGATCGAGCACATCGCGCAGGCCGTCGCCCACCAGATTGAATGCGAAGACAGTGATCAGGAGCGCCACTCCGGGCGCCAGACTCAGCAGCGGCAGCGACGAGAGGTAGACAGTCCCCTCCCGGATCATCTGCCCCCAGGTCGCGGTCGGGGGCGGTACGCCGAGCCCAATGAAGCTCAAACTTGCTTCGAGGCGAATGGCCGAGGCGGTCCAGAGACTCGCCAGCACCACCAGTTCCCCGCCGATATTCGGCAGGATGTGCCGCACCAAAATGACCGGATTGCGCTGTCCCAATGCCCGCGCTGCCTCAACGAATTCTTTCTCCTTGAGGCCAAGCGTCGGTCCATGCGCGATCCGGGCGAAACGCGGTGTGATCGTGAGCGCGATCGCGATGATCAGCTTCTCCATCCCGGAGCCGAGCACCGCCATCACGAGCAGGCCGGTGATCAAATCGGGGAACGAGAGCAGAACATCGACCAGGCGCATCAACAGCGCCTCGATCTTGCCGCCGAAATAGGCGGCGATGACGCCGATCGATGTCCCGAGGATGCCGCCGAGCAGCACCGAAAGAATGCCGACCTGCAGCGCCACGCGCGTGCCGTAGATGATGCGGGAGAAGACATCCCGCCCGTAAGGATCCCGCCCGAGCCAATGCTCACTGGACGGTCCCTGAAGACGATTGATCGTGCTCTGCGATAGCGGATTGTAGGGCGCGATCAGTGGCGCGAAGATGGCGATCAACACCAGCAGGATCACCAGCACCAGCCCGACCAACGCCGACCGGTTGCGCGAGAAGGTGCGCCAGGCGCGCTTCCGTTGCGAAACGTACTGAATCGATGAGGCAGGGGTGTTGGGAGCGGTCGTGGCGGCCATGCTTACCTCTGCACCCGTGGATCGATCCACGTGTAGATGATGTCCACCACGATGTTCACCACGACGATGATCAATGCGTAAACCACCATGATCGCCTGCAGCAGCGTGTAATCGCGCCGGGTGGTGGCGCCGACCATGAGCTTGCCGAGCCCGGGCCGCGCGAAAACCTCCTCGGTCAGCACCGAACCGCCGATCAACCCAATCGTGAAAATGCCGACCAGCGCGACGATCGGCACAACGCCCGGCCTCAGCGCGTGGCGCATCAGGACGGTGCGATTCCGCAGGCCCTTGGCGCGCGCGGTGCGTACGTAGTCATCGGAAAGCACGTTCAGCATCACCGAGCGGGTCATGCGAGTCACGTAGGCCGTTTCGACGAGACCGAGCGTGATCGCCGGCAGCACCAAGGCGTGCAGGTTCTTGCCGATGTCATCGAACCCGGCCGTGCTGATTGCCGGGAACCACCCGGCCTTGGCCGACAGCAGGTACATGAGCAGAAGGCCGATGTAGAACGCCGGCGCCGAGAGTCCGGCCAGTGAAACGATCCGGACGACATAGTCGATGCCGGTGTTGCGTTTCACCGCCGTAATCACCCCGAACGGAATGCCGAGCGAGAGCGCGATCAGGATTGCCGCGCCGGTCAACTGCAGCGAGTACGGCAGCACCGTCCTGATCTGGTCCCAGGCCGGCTGACGGGTTATCAGGGAATCGCCGAGATCGCCACGCAGAATGCCGCCCATGTAGGTGAGGTACTGCCGCCAGATCGGCTTGTCGATGCCCATCTGCTCGCGCAGCGCCGTCACGGCCTCTTCGCTGGCGTAATCGCCCAGCACGGCGTAGGCGGGATCGCCCGGCACTACTCGCATCAGCAGAAAGATGATCGTTAAAACGGCGAACAGGGTCGGAATCGCCAGCAGCAAGCGCTTGATGATGAAGCGAAACATCGGCCGCCCCTTTCACGCCGCAGCAATGTCCCCTGACTGGTTTCGAAGCGGATCGCCAGCGAGGCGAGTGGACACTCCCCTCGCCGGCGCCGCGGTGATCTAGCCGTTGATCGTGGTGGTTTCGTTGTAGCCCGGATAGAGCTGCGGCACGGAGATCAACGCATGACCGAAGTCGACCGAATCAGCCCGCACGTAGACCTGATTCGTGAACATCAGGCCGAATCCGGCGAACTGCTGCAGGATTTCGATGTTGATCTGCTTCCAGGCCGCGATCTGGGCGTCGCCATCGAGTTCCGCTCGCGCCGCCGCGACGGCGTCATCGAGCTGGACCTTCGAGAAGTTGGTCACGCCTCCGCCGGAGGTGAAGAACTGGGAGAAGTAGACATCGGCCGTAGGACGGAACGCGATGTAGATCACGATCGCGTTCGATCCGGCGCGAATCTGCTCGTGCATCACCGCGTGCTGCACGACTTCCAGTTCAACCGTGATCCCGATCTGCGCCAGTTCCTCCTGCAGCACGGTGTACTGCGTCAGGTAGGCGGTCTGCTCGGAGGTGATCAGGTTGAGTGTGAAGCCATCCGCGTAACCGGCCTCATTCAGCAGCGCCTTCGCCCGTTCGATGTCCTGCTGGTAGTTGACGCCGGCCGCTTCCGCCTCGTCCTCGGACAGGGAGCCATTGACGATACCGGTCGGGACGATCGAGAAGATCGGCTCAGCGACCGGCGATCCGGCCAGGGCGACGTGGTTTTCCCGCGAGACCGCCAGGATGATCGCCTCGCGAACGCGGGCGTCCTGCAGGTACTCGTTCGTGACGTCGAGGTTCAGCCAGATCGCCTCACCGACGCCGAAGACATCGGCGGTGAAGCCATCCATCTGGTTGATGCGATCGACGAACATCGCCTCCGGCAGACCGTTGATGACATGCAACTCGCCGGTCTGGAGTCCCAGTTCACGGGCGGTGTT
>JADLGF010000149.1 GCA_020849415.1 Thermomicrobiales bacterium | reverse complement strand
GGATGAAGTTGTCCGCCTCCCACTCCTGGAAAACGAACGGGCCGGTCCCGATCGGCTGCCGCGCAAAGGAGTGGGAAACGATCTGGTCGGCCGGTACGTCCGCCAGGATGTGCGCGGGCAGGATGTATTGGGCGGTGCCGATCGTGAGGAACGGCGCCCAGGGCGCGATCAGGGTTACTTCCAGCGTCAGATCATCGACGATCCGGATGCCGGCGATTTCTTCCGCCTCGCCGTTGTGATAGGCGACCGCTCCGTTGATGTTCGAGAAGAAGTCGTATAGCTGCACCGCGGTGACGTTTAGCGGATCGGCGATCAGTTCCCAGGTGAACTTCACGTCCGCCGCGGTGAACGGAGCCCCGTCGTGGAACGTCACGTTCGGACGCAGGTTGAAGACGAACACGAGGCCGTCATCGGAGACCGTCCACCCTTCCGCCAGATCGGGCTGAGGGGAGAAGTCAGGACCTGGCGACGTCAGTCCGCTGTAGAAGGGCACCGTCGCGCCGATGTAGACCGAGGAGGCGTTGACGGCCGGAATCAGGTGTGGCGCGGCCGCTCCGCCGCCGAGGATGATCGTGCCGCCGTAAGCCGGCTCGGGCGTCGTTGCCTGCGCGACCCCCGGCGACGGGGCTGCGCTCCCGTACAGGACGACGCCCGCCAGCGCGGCCGCGCCGCTGACAAATGAGCGTCGGCTGAAAGCCGATCGATGATGTGAACTGGTCATGCTGCGCGATCCTTTCGAAATGGAGTGCCTGGCGCGCGGCGCCTGGAGTGGTTCTCGGATGCCTATTTAATGTTGTCGATCATGAACTCCATTTCTACCGAAAGATTCGCCCCGGGAAGGGCTTTCGGCCCGTCCTGGATCTATGCTGCCGTTAAACTATACATGTCGATCAACAATGTCAATAGTTGTTTCGGGGCAATCAATGGCATAGAGCGGTGAGCGATGGTGTCATCCCCCATGCTAACCACTCAACCCGTCATTCAGAGCGCAGCGAAGAATCCGATGCGGAGCGGCTTTTCGCATGGACACGGCGTGGATTCGCCGGGCCGCTTCGCGTCGGACCCTTCCCTCCGGTCAGGGTGACGGTAACGTCTTGGGTGGAGGGGAGACAACAGCTACGGTCGGCGGAGACTCCCGTTCCGGTTCAGGGGAGATCGCGGGCGATGTCGATCAGGGCTTCCTTGAGGAGGCGGGTCGTTTCGGGAGTGGCGGCCGCGATGCGCAGGTGGCGCGGCAGCTCCGGCTCGGTCGGCCGGTAGACGAAGATGTCCCGCTGGGCCAGTTGCTGCTGAATCGCGGCGGCATCGCCCCGCTCGATCCTCGCCAGGATGAAGTTCGCCCAACTCGGTAGCGGCTGCAGCAGGTTCAGCTTGCGCAGGGTCCGGAAGAGATGGAGTTTCTCGTCCCGGATTCTTCGCACGGTCGCGCGCACGTAGGTGAGATCATCGAGGGTCGCCAGTGCCGCGACCACCGCCGCCGCCGCGACCCGGGCCGACGGCCGGTGCGCCTCGATCTCCCGCGCCAGCTTCGGCGGCGCGATCACCCAAGCGATCGGCAGGCCGTTCAACCCCGCCCAAAGCTCGAGACTCTGAATGACGGCGATGTTCTCGAACTCCCGCACCAGCGGCGTCAGCGAACGCGCACCGTACTCGGCGTGACGTTCATCGATCACCAGCCGCTCGAACCGGCGCGAAAGCCGGACCGTTTCGGTCGTTTCCAGAATCGTACCGGTCGGATCGTTGGGACTCTGTACCACCGCCAGCGACGCCGGCGGCGCAACGAACTCGGTGGTAAGGCCAGTCTCGACCATGAAGCGGTGCGAGCGCGGGTGCGTATACGTTTCGACGCCCGCCAGTTGTGCGAGCCGCGCCTGATTCGGATCGGTCGGGGTGAAGAGCAACGCCGGACCACGGCCCCGGTGCGCCAGCAGGCACATGTGCAGCGCCTCGTCGGCGCCGTTGGTGAGCACGATCCACTCGGCCGGCACGCCGGAAAGCTCGGCCAGCCGCTCCTTCAGGCGACGATCGCGGCGGAGATCGTGCAGGTGCAACTCATCCTCAGCCGCCAGCGCTTCTTGCACCCGGATCGACGGACCGAACGGATTCGACAGGAGATCGAGCCGGATCGGCCCGCCCGATGTCTCGAGCTTCCGGCGGACGGGCGCCACGGTGGCCGCGCGGTTCATGCGGAACGCTCGAAGGCCGGCCAGGTAGCGGTGGCGGCCGATTCCCGGTCCAGTTCATGCACCACCACCCCGCCGGTGACGGACTGCGCGACGTTCCGCACCAGCACCCCGTTGGGGGTGCGCCCGATCGGGTTGCCGAGGTGGGCGTGACCGTGCAGTACGAGATCAACCGGGAAGCGGTCGATCGTGCGGCCGAGCTCGATATTGCCGAGCATCCAGTACTTCGCCTCGGGTTCGACCCCGAGCGTGTTGATCGTCGGCGCGAAGTGGGTGATGACGACGGTGTGATCGACCTCGTGCGATTCGAGCGATTGCAGCGCCTGATCGAGGCGGGTCGCCTCCAGCCTCGCTTTCACGCGCAGCCGCTGCAGCGCCCGGCTGTGGACCGCGTCCGGCCCGGCGTCGGGCCAGAAGCCCCCACCCGAGCCGCCGATGCCGGCAAACCCGACCGTTTCCGATCCGAACGACATCACCCGAATCTCGCCGTCGAGCATGTCGACCCCGGCCCGGGCCAGGATCGAGTAGAAGGCCTTGCGCCGGAGGCAGCGACGGTCGTGATTGCCCATCACCGCCAGGATCGGCAGGCGTGAGAGCGCGAGCAATTCCGCCGCCGCTTCCGCCTCGATCAGGCGACCGCCGTTGGTGATATCACCGGCCACGACGAGCAGATCGGCCGTCTCGTCAAGATCGGTGATCGCGGCCACAAGATCGGCCGGTGGCTCACCCTTAATATGCAAATCCCCGACGGCGGCGATACGAACCATGAAAACCCTTTCGCGGCGCACAATGCGCCAAGGCTCAAGTTTAACCCACCTGCCTCGGGAACTCCCGGATCGACGGTCGCCCGGACTCCAGCCGGGTGACGCCCGCCGCCGCAATCCGTATACTCACCGATTGGAAGGGACACGTCGTTGACACGACAAGGGGCAGAACCGCCGGTGCAGCATTCATTCGTCATGTCCAAAGCGGCGCGCCTGCTGGTGATCGCCCTTGGCCTGATCGTTCCTTCGCTTCTCTTTCCGGCTTCATCGCTCTCCCAGGAAACCGGCTGGAGCGCTCCGGCCCCCTCTGGCGTGACCTCTCGCGCCGTCTACTCCATCGACATCACGAGCGGCGTCGAACTCTACGCGTTGAATCCGGACGAGCCGCTGGCGATGGGCAGTACCGCCAAGATCGCCACCGCGCTCACCGCCGTCGATCACCTCGCCCTCGACGAAGAAATCGTGATCGATGCGAGCGATCCCGTTTCCGATCCCACCATGTACTCGAACATGGGCCTGCAGCCCGGCATGATTTTCACGGTCGAGGAATTGCTCTTCGGCCTGCTCATCCCATCCGGCAACGACGCTGCCCACGCCCTGGCCCGGACGATCGGCGAACAGCTCGATCCGAGCGCTCCTGATCCGGTCGCGGTCTTCATCGAAGAGATGAACCGCACTGCCGCTCAACTCGGCGCCACGAATTCCCGCTTCGCGACACCCGACGGCCTCGAAGGGGACGGCGAGCACTACACAACCGCACGCGATCTCGCGATCCTCGCAGCCGCGCTGCTTGCGAACCCACTCCTCGCGGAGATCGTCAGCACGCCCGACGTGACACTCGTCTCCCGCGGTGACGATGCCTCCGAGCTCTACGTCATGAGCACCAACAAGCTGTTGGGCGTGGACGACTCGGTGATCGGCGTCAAAACGGGCAGCACGGTCGCGGCGGGCGGCTGCCTGGTGATCGCCACCACCGAAGGCGACAACACGGTCATCACCGTTGTGCTCGGCAGCGATCTCGTCTACGGCGGTGAAACTGGCTATCTGGTCGATGAACGCTGGAACGACATCGACACGATCCTGCGGGAGATGGACCAGGATTACCGATGGACGAGCCTCGATGAATCGCCCGGTTTGGCCGGGCTTTCCGCCGAACTCGCCGCCTGGAACGTGCGGCTTGGCAGCGAATCGGCCATCCCGACACCAGTCGATGCGGGCGAACTGCGCTACCGTCTCGAACTCGGACCGGAGGGCGAACCGGAATCGGAAGTCGGGCGCGTGCTATTCTTTGCCGGTTCTACGCTGATTGCTGAGCGCAGCGTTCTCCAGCAAGCCAGCTAGCTTTTCGGCCCCGCGTGATGCGGGCCCGCTCGTCAAGGACACCCACTCAATGGAG
>JADLGF010000148.1 GCA_020849415.1 Thermomicrobiales bacterium | reverse complement strand
TTCCGCCAACGAAACATTCCGGCAATCATCCCCTATTTCCATGCGGGCTGCCAAGGAATTCAGGCGGAAATGCGGGAAATCAAAAGGAACCGGCAAGGTGACAGGCGAAACACCGTTCGGAAATCGGTGAAATTCGTCAAACAACTTTCGTTTCGCAATCCCGAACGCCTGAATGGTCACACCAGTTGCCGGCCCACACCCGGAATAGTGGCGGAACTTCGCAGGGAGGCCCTTGTTGGCCTCCTTCGCAATGACGATCGATGTCGGCTCTGTACATGAATCTGCCCGCCAATTTGTGCGTTTCGTTGAATTGGGTGTGAAATGTTTCACGCAGATCACCACGAATTGTGTTCCTGGCAGTGGGTTTGTTCAATGTGCACGAAACAGTGCCCCGATCATGGGCATTGTGGATGATGCCCCGCCGGCTCCCCGGCGTTAAATTCCTTGCGATCGTTCCGCCCGGCCGATCCGGCGGGCCGGGTTTCGGGAACGGCCACGCACGCGAGAAGGAGCCAGGACCGTGCCGACAACGGCTGCAGAGGTACTCGAATTCGCCAAGTCCGAGGGAGTCCATTTCGTCGACTTCCGCTTCGTCGATCTGTTGGGCACCTGGCAACACACCACCAAGAGCATCGACGATGTCGATGAGGACACCTTCACCGAAGGCGTCGGCTTCGATGGTTCGAGCATTCGCGGGTTCCAGGCGATCGATGAGAGCGATATGCTCCTGATGCCGGATCCGACCACCGCCAAGATCGATCCCTTCTTTCAGATCAAGACGCTCTACATCATTTGCGATATCTACGATCCGGTTTCGGGTGAGCGCTATCACAAGGATCCGCGCGGCGTCGCCCAGCGGGCCGAGGCGTTCCTGCAAACGTCCGGCATCGCCGATACCGCCTACTTCGGTCCGGAGCCGGAATTCTTCGTCTTCGACAATGTGCAGTACTCCAGCCAGGGCCACGAGGCGTTCTACGCGGTCGATTCGGTCGAGGGTTTCTGGAACACCGGCAAGGCGGAAGGCCCGAACCTCGGCTACAAGGTGCGCCCGAAGGCCGGTTACTACCCGGTGCCGCCGCACGACACGCTGGTCGATATCCGCGCTGAAATGGTGCTGGTGATGAAGCAGCTCGGCATTCCGGTCGAGATTCACCACCATGAGGTCGGCACCGCCGGTCAGTGCGAGATCGATATGCGCTTCGATTCGCTGACGAAAATGGCCGACAACACCCAGGCCTACAAGTACGTCGTGCGCAATGTCGCCAAGCAGCACAACAAGGTCGCTACCTTCATGCCGAAGCCGATCTTCGGCGACAACGGCTCGGGCATGCACGTGCACCAGTCGCTCTGGAAGGGTGGCAACACCCTCATGTACGACAAGGATGGCTACGGACAGCTGAGCGATACCGCCAAGTACTACATCGGCGGCCTGCTCAAGCACGGCCCGGCCCTGCTGGCGCTCGCCGCCCCGACGGTGAACAGCTACCGCCGGCTCGTGCCCGGCTACGAGGCGCCGGTGAACCTGGTCTACTCGCAGCGCAACCGCTCGGCGGCGGTCCGGATTCCGGTTTACACCACTTCGCCGAAGGGCAAGCGCATCGAATTCCGCTGCCCGGATACGGCGGCCAATCCGTACCTGCTCTTCGCCGCGCTGTTGCTGGCCGGACTCGATGGCGTCAAGAACAAGATCGATCCGGGCGCGCCCGCGGACTTCGATCTTTACGAGGCCGATGAGAAGACCAAGCGCCGCATCAAGAGCACGCCTGGCTCGCTCGACGCCGTGCTCGACGCGCTGGAGAAGGATCACGCCTTCCTGCTCGAAGGGGGTGTCTTCTCGAAGGACCTGATCGACACCTGGATTTCGTACAAGCGGGAGAACGAGATCGCGCCGATCAACCTGCGCGTCACCCCGCACGAGTACTACCTCTACTTCGACGTCTAAATCGTTCGCCGCGGGCGAATACGCAATCGACTCGGGAACCGGTGGGCCGGGGTGCATGGGGCGCCCCGGCTCGCCGTGCGTGGAAGCTGGGCGCAACGCACAAACATCTGGCGGTGTTTTCCTGAGTGGCGGCCTGCACATTGGCCGGTGACTCGGATACGATGCGCAGTGCATGAAGCGGCCGAATCGCCCGGCCGCAAAACTGGCGCGATCGTCCAGCCGGATCGTCGCCGTCAATCGGGCAAGGAGACACGTGTATGCCGACGGAATCTGGAATCGATCGCTCCGCCATTCTCGGGCCGAGTCCATCGCTGGAAGAAATCCTTGGCGTTATCGAAGCCGAGGGCGTGAAATTCATCGATCTGCAATTCAGCGATGTCCTCGGCACGGTGAAGAGCGTCACGATTCCGGCCAAGGCGTTCAAGCACGTCGCCACCGGCGGGCAGTGGATCGATGGATCCTCGATCGCCGGGTACGCACGCATCGCCGAATCGGACATGTACCTCACGCCCGATCTCTCCACCTTCGCCATCCTGCCCTGGGATCAGGATGAGGCGAAATCGGCCCGGGTGATCTGCTGGGTGCACAACCCGAACGGCGATCCTTTTCCCGGTGATCCCCGCCACGTCCTCTACCGGCAGCTCGAACGGCTCGGGAAACTCGGCTACCGGTTCATGACCGGCCCCGAACTCGAGTTCTTCCTCTTCAGCAAGGGGAACGGCGGTATCGAGCCGCTGCCGCACGACCGGGGCGGCTACTTCGATTACTCCACCGATCTCGCCTTCCGCATCCGCAAGGACATGGTGCTGGCGCTGGAGAAGATGGGGATCGATGTCGAGGCGAGCCACCACGAAACCGCCATCGGCCAGCATGAGATCGATTTCGAGTACGGTCCGGCGCTGGTGACCGGCGACCGCGCCATCACCTTCAAGTACATCCTGAAGGCGATCGCGCAGCAGCACGGCCTGCACGCCACCTTCATGCCGAAGCCGCTGGAGGGAATCGCCGGTTCCGGCATGCACGTCCACCAGAGCTTCCGCTCGCTGGAGACCGGCCAGAACGCCTTCGTCGATGAAACCGATCCGTACGGGCTTTCGAAGCTGGCCAAGCAGTTCATCGCCGGCCAGATTCATCACGCCCGGGCGATCTGCGGCGTGATCGCGCCGCTCGTCAATTCCTACCGCCGGCTCGTGCCGGGCTACGAGGCGCCGGTGTACGTGTCGTGGGCGCAGACCAACCGGTCGGCGCTGGTGCGGATTCCCCGCATCCGGGGCGGCAACACCGCCGCCACCCGCATCGAGCTTCGCTGTCCCGATCCCTCCTGCAATCCGTACCTCGCCTTCGCCGTCATGCTGGCGGCCGGCCTCGATGGTATCGAGAAGGACCTGCCGCTCGGCGAGCCGGTGGAGGAGAACCTCTACCACTTCACCGATGATGATCTGAAGCGCCGGAATATCCCGACGCTGCCGGTCAATCTCGGCGAGGCGATCAGCGAGATGGAGCGCAGCACCCTCGTGCGCGAGGCCCTCGGCGATCACGTTTACGAGCGCCTGATCGAAGCCCAGCGCTCCGAGTGGGATGCCTTCAGCCGCCACGTCACCGACTGGGAACGCAGCCGCTACCTCGAAACGTACTAAAAGGCGATTTTCCGCTGGCTGATAGTAGGACCATGTAGGGAAGGGGGGAGCGCCGAGTGCGCTCCCTCTCTTTTATTGCAAATGCAACGGGAGAGCTACAGCGTTTCCGGTAGAGAGGCGATCGCCGCCATCAGTTTGGCATTCGGTTCCGGCGGATCATTCAGAAGTTCAAGAACGAAAGCAAAGTCACGAGCCGACAACTGAATTCTTTCGGTGCGTTCGTCGAGCCTTTTGTTTTCAGGAGAACCTGCCTCGTCTTTACATTGTTTGGACTCTGCTGATGTCATGCTCAATCACCTCATCCTGACGTCTTCAAAATGGTAAAGGATTGAGCGAGCATTCGCGGCAAACGAACGCTGTGTAGGGAGGATCTTGTGCCCTGCCGCTCGCCTGGAAGGCGAGAAGCGCCTACGCCAAGAGTTGTGTTCCAGCCGAAGCAGGCGTTTGCTTCACGCTCTCGTGGCCTGCGGGGCGACCGAGAGGCTATAAGGGCCTCCCCAACAAGGATCCGTGTTTCCAACCTACGATTACGCCGTAATGTTATCCACTAACGTCGCTTCCATGGTCAACGCGCGCATCAACTGGATTGCGCCGCTGACGTAGCCGACGGCGGCCAGGTACGACCCGCCGACGAGATGGTACGGGTTCTCGAAGATGTAATCGTAGGGTCCGGCCGGCGGTCCGAGTTCGATCTGCCACTGCGCCACCGCCGCCTGCATCATCTCGTGGGCGGTGCTGAGCAACGCGGCAATCCCGTGATACCCGCCATCCTGCTGCCAACCTGCGGCGCGCTGATCGAGGATCCACCGATCGATCTGAGCTACGGCCTCCTGTGCGGCGGCACTCTCCCCGAGCGTTCCGATACGGTCGTTCAACCGGCCGGCGGAGTCGATCAACTCGCCGGCCAGCGTTTCGATGTCATTCAGCGATTGTCGCCAGATTTCGTCGGGTGTCAGGCCGAACACTGACATGGAGTAAGCGCTGGCGAGCCAGGCCGGACGCGGTTCGTCGACCGGCCGGGCGCGAAGGGTCGCCACATCGGCCCGGAGTTGGTCGGCGTGTCGCTGCACGAGCGCCGTCGAACTGCCCCGAGGCATGGAGACCGGTCCGGCAACATCACGGTACGACCAGGCCCGTTTTGGCGCGCCGGACGAAGCGGCCTGCCACAGGGCGGCGTTGACCAGCATCCGCGCCGGCGCGCCCCACTCGTTCATCGCCAGGTCGAAGCCGAACTCCGGATGCGAGCCGAACGCCACCGTGCGCCCGACCCCGAGTTCCCCCGCGACCGCTGAGTACCGACCTTCCGCCGCCGCGCGTTCGAGCAGCGTCGGTTCGTCGCTCCGCGGTTCGCCCAGGAAGTACTCACCGGGGGTGAACCGCTCGGTGGCGCTGGTGAATGCCGCCAATCCCACCGCCAGCGAGGCGCCCTCGATCTCCGAAGCTTCCGGTGTCTCGAACACCGGTCCGTTGTAATGAACCATGTCGAACGATTCGGGCATGCCGAGCATGACGGGGTGCGAGGGACTGGTATTCCGCGCCCGGAATACGCCGACACCGGGCGATTGCAATCCCTCGATCTCGCCACCAAGACCACCGCCGTCGTTCCAGACGCGGGCGTTGATCAGCTGCAATTCCCCCTTGGGCGGACAGGAGGCGGTGAAGGTCGGCGGGGCGATCGCGCAATCGTAGGCGCCCGCGCACGATCCGATATACATGCCACCGTGGCGCACCCACTCCGCCAGCATCCGGGCGCCGGCGATGCCGAGCGGTTCGAGCTGGCCGTACATGGCGCGGGTGCCGCCGCCCGGCATCACCAGCACATCGACCGTATCGAGTTCGCCGGCGCGAATCTGGGCGTCGGAGATGAAGCGCGTCGCAAAGCCGGCGCCCCCGAACACCCCGGCGTGATTGAAGGGCGCGCCGCCTCCGCCGTACAGGCCGATCCGGATCGGCCGGAGCGGCAGCGCAACGAATGAATGAGTAGGGTCGATCGCAACCAGGTCAATACCGGCCGGTTGCGCCTGCGCCGCGATCCCTGGAGATTCGGCAACGACGTAGGTTCCCGCCGGCGGATCAGCAGGATCATCGATACCCGATTGCACCCAGAGCACACTCACACCCTGGCGCAGGAGCTGATTGGCGAAGCGCACCTCGTCGAGCCAGGACGCACCCGTGATGGCGCACATTTTCGGTGACGATGACATGACAGTTCCTCCGTAGTGCGCTCGCCTATCGGCGGCGCGAGTTGAGCGATTCTTCGAGACCATCCCCAAGCAGGTTGAACCCCAGAACGGCGATCATGATTGCGAGCCCCGGAAAGGTGACCACCCACCAGGCTTCCCGCATGAAATCCCGCCCCTCCGCCAGCATCGAGCCGAGCGAGGGATTCGGCGGTTGCGTGCCCAAACCGATGAACGACAAAGCGGCTTCGATCAGGATCGCCAGCCCCATGCTGATCGAGGCCTGCACGATCAACGGTCCGAGACTGTTCGGCAGCGCGTGCCAGAGCATGACCCGGAGCGGCGACGCCCCGATCGATTTGGCCGCCAGCACGAACTCCTCGTTCCGCACCGAGATCACCGAGGAGCGAATCACGCGCGCCATGATCGGGATGTAGATGATCGCGAGGGCGAGGATCGTCGTCGAAGTGCCGGTGCCATAGACGGCGATCAGCGTGATCGCCAGCAGGATCGGCGGGAAGGCCATCAGCAGATCGAGCGTACGCATGATGGCGTTATCGAGCTTTGTTCCGAAGAAACCGGCGATGAGCCCGAGCGGCAGACCGATCAGGACCGCGACCGCCACCGAACCGAGCGCGATGATCAACGATGTGCGGTACCCGTGCAGCACGCGGGCCAGTACATCCCGGCCGAAGTTATCGGTGCCGAACAGGTGATCGCGCGAGGGACCGGACAGGAGATTGCTGAAATTACCGAAGTTCGGATCGGTCGTGATGATCCGCGGTCCCACGAGGGTCACAAGGGTGATGACCAGCAGGATCAGGGCGCCGATGA
>JADLGF010000147.1 GCA_020849415.1 Thermomicrobiales bacterium | reverse complement strand
TTCGGGCTGGCGGGATCGAGATCGAACCAATAGCCGAGATTGTTGAGCACCACGCCGGTTTCCCCACCCATGTAGCCGCTGCCGAAGGGCGCGCCGAGGCTCTGGGTGACCGAAACCGCGTTCCCCTCGGCATCGACGACATCGAAGTGCGTGGTGCACTCGCGCAGCAGGCGGGCCGCTTCGCCTGGTTGCACGGCGCGATCGGGCAGGGGGCGGGTGTAGCGCTCACCCTCGCAGTAGCCGGCGTGGTTCGGATCGATCAATTCGCGCCGCTCGGCCGCGTATTCCTTCGAAAGGAGCGCGTCGACATCGAGCGCCGGGTGGGTCGTGTACGCGACCCGATCGGCCAGCGCCAGCTTGATCGACTCGGCGAACGCGTGCAGCGTTTCGGCGCTGTTGTGGCCGAGCGCGCCGACATCGTACCCCTCGAGCAGGTTGAAACTCTCCAGGTATTGAATACCGCTGCACGGGGGCGGCGGGCAGTTGATCGTGTAGCCGCGGTAGGAAACGCTGACCGGGTCTTTCCAGACCGGTTCGTAACTCGCCAGGTCGGCTTCGGTCAGCCAGCCGCCCTGGGCAACCATCGAACGGACGATCTCGCGCGCGATCTCGCCGCGATAGAAGGCATCCTTGCCCCCCTCGACCACCTTGCGGAAGGTTTCGGCGAGGAGCGGCTGCCTGATCACCGAGCCGGCCGCCGGCGAAACGCCGCCCGGCATGAAGACATCGGTCAATGGCTTCGACAAGTGCCCGGTGGCGAAGGCGTTGCCGTAAAAGACGGCGTTCTTGATCGAGATCGAGGCGCCCTCTTCCGCCAGCGCGATCGCCGGCGCGAAAACGGCGGCGCGATCGAGCGAACCGTGCGTCTCCAAAGCCGTCAACCAGCCGGCCGCCGCGCCCGGAACGAGCGGCGATTTCGGCGAGAACTGCATCTCGGCGTAGCTGCCGAAGGCGGTGTGGGTAGCGGCAGCGGCGCTCAGCCCCATGTAATCGAGCACGCGCAACTGCTGATCTTTCGCCGTGTAGATCAGCATGTAACCATCGCCGGCGATTCCCGACATGTAGGGCTCGACGACATTCAGCGCGGCGGCGGTGGCGACGGCGGCATCGATGGCGTTACCGCCCTGCTGCAGCACCTGCAAGCCCGCGCCCGATGCGAGCGGATGGGCCGATGCCACCATGCCGCGCCGGCCCATCACCGCCGGTCGCATCGCTTCACCCTTGTTTGGCCAAACCATGACGCGCTCCCCTTGTGACGTGACTACTTCGGCGGCAGCAGTTCGCTGAGCCGGTCGATGATGATCTGTTCCTGCCCGGGATAAAGGCCGTGCGTGTGAATCAGCAGGCCACCCCACTCGGCGACGATCTTGATCGCCGGGTTGCCGGACATCAACGCCGCGTCGACTGTAGCGGGGTCCCACGAACCGCTGATCGGGAAAATGCGGAGGATCGGCGCCGGCCACTCCTCGCGGTTGTCGTTGATGACGACCCGGGTGTCGGCGCAGGTTTCGAAGAAGTCGGCGAGTGCCCGCGCCTGCGCGAGGTGGGCGGCGTAATCGATGTCGTGGTCCCGGCTCAGGAAGGTATCTAGCGCCACCCAGAGCCCGACCATCGCCTCTTTACTGGTTTTCATGCCGCGCCCGACCGAGGCGTGGGGCGGTCCGTTCAGACGGGCGGCGGCGATCAGATCGGTCCGGCCAGCAAGCAGGCCGGTGTCCTGCGGACCCCGAATCCCCTTGCCGCCGCTGTAGATGACGAGATCGGCCCCCTGCCGGATCCAGCGGCGCAGGTGATCGACCGGTGGCAGCATCGAAGCGGAATCGACGATCACCGGCAGCTTGTGCTTGTGCGCGATGGCGACGAATTCCGGGAAGGGGAGGGCGCCTGGACCGACGTTTGGGGTGTCGTGGTAGATCGCGCCGATCGTGTTTTCGGTCACCGCCGCTTCCATCTCCCAAGCGGCCGTTTTGTAGGGCAGCCCGAATTCGATCAGCTTGCCGCCCGCGACTCGGTAGGCCTGATCGTAGCCGATTCGGTGGCTGCGGTGAATCAGGAATTCGTTCTTCATGCCGGTGGTATCGGGGAGTTTCGAGATTTTGACCTGATCAGTGCCGGTGATGCAGGCCGCCGCCGCGATCGTCATCGCCGCCGCCGAGCAGGAGGTGACGTAGCCCGCCTCGGCGCCGGTCGCTTCGGCGATCTTCTTGCCGACCGCCGCGTTCAACTCCTCGATGAAGACGAAGGCGTTGGCGACCTCGGCCATGGCGGCGGTCGTCTCCGGAGCCATGTTCGAGCCACCGGCGAGGGTGATCGTGCCGCCGGCGTTGATCACCTGCCGGACGCCGATTCTCTCGAGGATCGGGATGCGTTGAGCGGGGGTGCGGGTGGTATCGACCATCGGGTGAGCGGCCTTCCTGATGACAGCGAGCGTTCCCGGCATCATATCGGGCCGGGCAACGCTCCGCAAAAGGCCGCTCGCTGGCTAACGCCCCGGATTGATCCTCGGACGCGACGCCGGGCCACCACCTTCGACCTCGCCGGGGGCGGTCTGAACGACCGGCTCATTAAAGGAGTACTCGAAGAGGAACGCGCAATCGCTGTCGGTCGCGTGCTGGTAGCAGAACACGACCTCTGATTGTGTTTGCGGTACGGCGAAGAGAAAGCGACCGGTGGCGGTAGCGCCGTTGATGAGTTTGATCCAACTCCAGTCGTAAACCGTGTTGTCAAACTCCCAGTCCCAGACGAGGGCAGGGCCAATGCCCTCAATGACCAGCCGGCCACCCTCGATGATGGCATCGTTGTTGGTGACACTGGCGAAATTGATCTCGACCACAAAGAATCGCGTCGGGTGATTGACGAGGTTCGAATCGGCCGGGGGCGCGACCTCACGCTCGATGTGCTTCCAGGAGACTTCAACCAGACCGTCCGGATAGACCATTTCGGGCGGCAGCGGAGTGTTCGCCGGGTACCCGGGTCGGTAGGACTCCCGCACCGATCGAGCGGCCGCTTCGAGCAAGCCATACTGACTGGTGAGCACCCGATGCGTGAAGCGAAGCAGATAGCCGCCATCGCTGGAGGCGATGCAATCGACCCGGTGGGTAACATCCACGATCTGGCCGGAGTTGTTTGGCCAGGGCGCGGCCACCACGCCCGATCCGTTCTGCACCGGCTCCACCACCACGGCGCTGCTGGCGCTGGAAATTGTGTCGTTCAGCGTTTCCAGCGCGCATTCGTCAACGGACATCGCGTAGGGAATCGCTTCGATCGAAAGGACGCTCGAATTACTCAGTAGATCGATCTCATCGAACGTGCCGGTGGCAGTTTCCTCGCTGGCCCGGAAGGTGTCGCGACGGTAATCGATGGTGTAGCCCCACGTAGGGCTGGTCCAGCTGAGGACAACGTGACTGACCGCCGCACCCACCGGTTGAGCGAACAACGGCAATGCGAGAATGAGGAAGAGCAACACGCTTCGCAATCGCCCGAATGCTACGGGCAATTGATGCCTCTTCATTACTCGCTATCCTCCCGGATTGATTCTTGGACCCGACGAGGGACCCTCGATCGGAGTCACACGAGCGAGGAGAATCCGGCGCGTTGGTTGCTGATAGAAGACCTCGGCGATTGAATCAGCTTCGCTCGACGTGAAGGTAAAGACGCCGGTTACCTCGCTCCCCGCAGGGAGAATGTATGGTGATTCTTCGCCTGAAACACCGTCCCATGTCCACCCAGTTAGCTCGTGAGCACCATCAAGCTGCAGCCGTTCGATATAGAACTTCGCTTCCTCTGTGTCGATGTTCACCAGCTCTAATGTCGCAGTGAATGTGTCGCTACCAGGATCAAGTGACGCGCTCGTGACCGCGATTATTCCCTCCGCGCAAGCACCGACCCACTCCGGCGCTGCAGGTTCGATCGAATCGACGAGTTCGGATACGTATTCATTCCGTGTGCAATTGTGAGCGTGATGCTCCAGCAACATGACGACAATGTGCGTCTCCGACTCGTGTCCAGGAAGGGTGTTGGGCTCGATAATGTGGGTCTCGATGGACCATTTAGTCGGATCACCGTTGCCATCGATGTACCGGCCACTCGCGGTCTTCCATCCATGGGCCGGTATGTCACCGGTGTGACCCGTGCCACGATTGAGAACTTCACTGTACTTCTCGGCTACGAGATCACTTTGGGTATTGTCAGACTCTTTTTCTCGGAAGCTGATCTCCAGCCTGGTGCGGTCAGCGTGGTCATCAAGCATCGCATTCGCATTGATCACACCGTTTAGCACGACTGTGTCAGCATCGTTCTTGTCATCGGATTCGGCGTACGCCCATTTTTCCTGATCCCAAACCAACGTACTACCGAAGGTGGTGGACTGAAAGATGCAATTTCGTACTCCGCCGCATGTCATCGGTCTTGCCTCCGCAAACGTGGCTGTACATAGTGTTTTATTCCTATATCTATCATGGGACGTGTGCCTTGTCTATGGGAGACTCGATCGTGGCGGCGAGGTCGACCAACTCATCCAGGGACAACCGACTTCCGGTCTCAATCATCCTGCCGTAAAGACGTTCGCCGAGGGAGGTATTGGCGAGTCCGATTGCGCGTGCCCGACCCTCGGCCAGTTGCGCCGGAATCGCCACCTCAAGTTCGGATCGCCACCGATCGGTTGCGCCGTAAAGGGTAGCCGCGACTTCGAAACCGCGTTGTTTGGCGGCGCATTCGGCCAGAGCATCGAGCAGATCGACGACACTGTCGGTTTCGTTGAGTTCCATGTGTAGGAAAAGGCTTTCCCGGAAACTCGCGATGGCGCGCCCAAGGTCGCCTGACAGTAAGGCCGAACTCCCCAATCCTCCGATCGCTCGGGCAATGCCACTCGGGTCCTCCGCCGCCCGGAATTGTGCGAGTGCGCGCTCGTAATACTGCCGAGCGGCCACCCCGTCACCGCACGATTCGGCCGCTGTGCCAAGGCCGTCAAAGGCGTAACCCTTGCCCTGATGATCGCCGAGTAGGTCACAGCAGCGCAGGCTCTCTTCCCCGTAGGCGATCGCCTCCTGATGCGACTCCGGGAACGGGGCGAGCAGCATTAGAAGATTGCCGGTCAGCAGGGCGATGTTGAACAGGTCATTGAGGTCGCGGGCTATCTCCAGCGCGGCTTCGTACTGGTGGCGGGCGGTTTCCAGATCGCCGCGGTAGTGGGCGACCGCGCCGAGGTTCGACATTGCGACCGCCTGCCGTTTGCGGTCAGCGGCCGCTTCCGCGACCGACAGGCTGCGGGTGAAGAACGATTCCGCTTGTGCGGTGTCGCCGTCGGCCAGCACCACGCCGCCGATGCTGTTCAGGGCGGCGGCGATGGCCGATTGGTCGTGCAAGGTTTCGGCCAGGGTCAGCGCTGCTTCGAAATACGTTCGGGCCGCTGTGTAATCGCCGTTGGCGTTGGCCAGGGTGCCGGCTTCGCTGAGGGCGGTTTGGCGGGCGGGGGAGGGTTCATCGGGGGTGTTGGCGAGGGCGCGTTCCAGCGCGCGGCGACCCTCGGTGACGTACCCCCGGAATTGCCAGAAGCGGGCCAGCGCGCCGGCCAGTTCGAGATTGACCGCGGCTTCGCCCGCTTCATCCGCCCAGGCGATGGCGGCGCGCAGATTGTTGTGCTCGGTTTCGAGCCGATCGAGCCCGGCGGGATCATTCAGATCGGGCGATTCCACCACCCAGCGGTGGTACCAGCCGGCGTGCCGGCGTCGGGTTGACGTCGCTTCGTCCGCTTCGGTCAACGCTTCCAGCGCGAACGCGCGGACGCTTTCGAGCATGACGTAGCGATCCTCGTCACCCCGCGTGATCCGGCCCAACAGGTGCTTTTCCGCCAGTGCATCCAGGTTCGCCTGCAACCGATAGAGATCGGCATCGCCGGTGACTCCACAGGCTGCGTTCAGGTCGAAGCCGCCGCTGAACACGGCCAGCGACCGAAAGAGCGCCCGATCCGCCGGGGAGAGGAGATCGTAGCTCCAGCCGATCGTGGCGCGCAGCGTTTGCTGACGATTGGGCAGATCGCGCGCGCCGCCGGTGAGCAGATCGAGCCGGTGGGTCAGGCGCGCCAGCAGGGCCGCCGGCGAGAGCATCGCGATCCGGGCGGCGGCCAGTTCGATCGCCAGTGGCAACCCCTCGACCTGCCGGCAGATGGCGGCGACGTCATCGACATTTCCGGCGTCGAGGGCGAACCGGGGCGAAACGGCCGTCGCCCGCTCGACAAAGAGTTGCACTGAGGGCACGGCGGCGATCGCCGCGACATCGCCGGCCAGTTCCGGGTCGGGCAACGGCAGCAGCTCGACCGGGAATTGCCGCTCGGCCCGGATGTGCAGCGCTTCGCGACTGGTCACGATCACCCGCAGACCCGGCGCGGCGGCGAGGAGCCGGGCGACATCGGTGGCGGCGTCGATGATCTGCTCGAAATTGTCGAGCAGGAGCAGCAACTCCCGGTTCGCCAGCCAGGCGGCGAGCGTTTCGCCTGGCGATTGCTCGCCATCGGCCCGGAGTCCGAGCGCGTCGGCGATGGCCGGCAGGACTTGCGCGGGGTCCGAAACCGGCGCCAGTTCGACCAGCGCGACCCCCTCACTCCAGGCGCTGCGCAGCCGGTAGCCGGCCTCGATCGCCAGTCGTGTCTTCCCGGCGCCGCCCGGTCCGGTCAGGGTGATCAGGCGCACGTTCTGCTGAAACAGAGCCGCGATGCGTTCGACATCGTCCGCCCGGCCGATGATGTCGTTCGGCGGCGCCGGCAGGTTGAAGCGGGGAGGTTCGGCGGTGATGAGCGGCGCGAAATCGGCCGGCAGACCGGGGCCGGTCGCCTGGTGGATTGCCTCCGGTTCCGGAAAGTCGCGCAGACGGTGGCGGCCGAGCGAGCGCAATCCGCACTGATCGGGCAGGCGATCGATGGTGGCGATGGCCATCGCGTCCGAGAGCAGGATTTGCCCGCCGTGACCGGCGCCGAGCAGCCGCCCGAGGCGGTTCAGGATCGGCGAGCGGAAGTCACCGGATCGGTCGGGCGCGATCGTGCCGGCGTGGAGCGCCATCCGCACCTGCAGGGGCATCGGCAATGGCCACACCTCGGCGGTCAGCGCGGTTTGCGCTTCTATCGCCGCCGCCAGCGCCGCTACGGGAGAGGGGAAGGCGATCTGGAACGCGTCGCCGATGACCTTGTAGACGATCCCGGCGTGATCGGCTGCGGCCGTGCGCAGGATGGCGTCGTGCCGGGCGTAGGCGCGCTCCATCTCGCGCGGAAAGCGCTCCCAGAGCCCGGTGCTCCCGGCCACATCGGTAAACAGGAAGGCGTGCATGTTCCCCGCCGCGCCCATGATCGCCCCCGCCAGACGCAGAAATTGATGATCACTCGCAGTTTACCGGACCGGACCTCTTCAAACCCAAACAAATCCCCTACGGGGTGATGGGAAATGGGCCGGTACTTACTCCCCGACGCGGGCCCACTCCATGGTGGAGGCTTCGGCACTGCCGCCGTACCAGGCGAGGAAGAGATCGCCGTCCGGCAGCAAGATGCCGCGCGGGTGGCCGAAGCGCCACGCCATCATGTCCTGCCAGAAGTCATCGAAGTCGCGCGATTCGGTGGCGTGGCCGGCTTCGGTGCCTTCGCGGCTATCGAAGAAGGTCAGCTCGTGCTCGCGATCCCAGGTCCGGCCGAAGTCCTCGCTGATGACCAGCCGCAGCGACGGCGGGTCGTGCCGGTGCACGTAAACCGCGCCGAGGCGATCGCCGCCGAGTGCGATCGGCTGGCAGTGCTGACCCCGCCCGCCGGTCGGCTCCGGCTGGCTCCAGGTGCGGCCCTCGGGCGAGCCGAACTGGATGTGGTTCTCGATATCGGTGGCGCGGTTGCGATCGTGGGTCCAGTACATGATCGCGATCTCGCCCGTCTCCGGATGCGTGGCGTCGCGCTGGTCCCAGTAGAAGATGTCGACCCCGTCCGAAGTCGCGGCCACCACGTCGTCCGGCCAGGTCTCGCCGCCGTCGGTGGAAATCCGGAAGTGGGCCGAGTGCACGCCCCACGAGGCGTCGTCGTACGTCTTCCAGCTTTCGTAGGGGTAGGCGAGCGCGCCATCCGCCAGCTTCACGACCGGTCCGGTGACGGTGCAGCCGGTGTCCGGGGAGAGATCGATCTCGCGGAACGGACCCCAGGTTTCGCCGCCGTCGAACGATTCAGCGAGCAGATTACGGGTCGGGGCGAGGCCGGTCGTTTCCGGATTGACGAACGATTTGCTGTGATCGGAGCGATCGACCCAGCAGGAGGCGAGGAAGAGGTGTCCCGGCTCGAACTCGGTGAAATGGCCGGAGTAGAGATTCCCTTCGATGCCATCGATGGTGGCGGTGATGCCGGGGTGCAGCGTCTCCCAGCTCTGGCCCTCATCCCGGCTGCGCATCACGCGCACGCGGCCATCGGGCGCATCGCGGCCGGTTCCGAGCCGGAACCCGACCAGGATGTCGCCGTTGGCGAGCCGGATCAACGAGGTGAAAGCGCACGATTTCTCGTTCGGTGCGGCGGTGGCGCCGTCGAAAATGATTCCCCGATCCTTGACGCGCATCGTATCCCCCCAAGCGGCGTGATGGTCCGTTTCCGCCCGGTATCATCCCCGATTCGAGCGGATCGCGGGGAGAGTGTCCTGGCCGGCAGAATTTCGTCGTCGTAGGGTTGCGGACACAAGGTCCGCATCCCTACACCGGGCGGTGGGGGCTAAAGACGCCTTATGCCTCCGGGGAGAGCAGGCGGCCGAGGAAGAGGATGGCGCCGGTGACGGTGTCGCGGATGGCGAAGAGGAACGGCCGGTCAATATCGACCTGGATCGGATCGCTCGGAGCGGCCGAGGCGCCCTCCATGATCACCACCGTCGCCGCGGCCGCTTCCGTGCCGGCTTCGTCCAGCGCGATGAACGCCTTGTGCAGGATGTCGCTGATGAAGAGCCGCTCGTCCGTTTCGCCGCCGACCATGCCGGAGAAATCAGCCAATCCGTCATCGAATGCGTCGGTCATGCCGAGCGCCTTGAGCGCATCGGCGACACTCGCGCCGAATTCGAACGAGAAGGAGGGGAGTGAGAGGATGATCTCGGTCCACTCGAACTCGTTGACAATCCGCTTCATTGTGTCCGCATCGAACGAGGCGTCGAACTCCTCGAACGTCCCTTCGTCCGGCATGACCAGGGTGAAGGCGAATCCGCTGCCGGCGTACGGCAGTTCGAGCGCCTGATACCCCTCGCCCTGCGCGTAATCGAAGCGCTCCTGCTGGTGCATGAACGGGACCGTCACGTTCTCGCCATCGAGGAGGGTGAACTCGTCGTCGCTGGTGAATTCGGGATTGAAGTCGCGCAGCCAGGCGCCGTAGAACCAGATGGCGTTGGCGAGCACCAGCCGGGCGTCCGGCGTGATCGCCCCCTCGGGCACAATATTTTCGATCCGGTCGTTCGTCTGCTCGGCGATCCAGTCGTTGATCTCGATGCGTGCGCCCTCCGGATCACCCTTGAAATCGACCAGATTGAGCGCCGCGCCGAACTCCTCGGAGAGGACGTTCAGATAGTCGTCATTGAATGGGAAGGTCTGCTCGCCCCAGATCGCGTTGGCGACGCTGAGCGTCCGCGCGGTCTGGCCTTCGTCCGGATCATCATCGGCGGTGCCTCGCTCGGTGAGATCGGCGGTCAGGTCGCGGAAGGCGGCGGGGAGATCACCGGCGTCGATGGCGAAGTTCATGGCGTTCGCCATCTGCTCGGCGGTGGTTCCGGCCGCGCCGGCGAAGGTCATGGCGAGCGCCAGCGACACGCTATAGGGCGAGATGAGCAGGTTGCCCTCGTTGGCGGCCCGGATCTCCTGATAGAGCTCGAGCGCGAAGAGATTGTTGTCGAGTACGAGCGCGTTGACGGCGGCATCGGTCTCGGCGGCGGCCTTCAGCCAATTGGGCGCCTGCGCGGCGGCAAAGGCGACGGCCCCCGCCTGGATCAGACGACGGCGATCGAACCTGGTGTGGAGATTGGCGATCATCGGTGGTGTGCTCCTCATCATTGAGTGCGGGCGCGCCCGGCAGTGGCGCGGAAAATGTCATTCTCATTGATCAACGCGCGATAAGGCCGATCGGTTTCAGGACCTACCCGCCAAACGCGTGTTGGGCGGCGCGGCGGCCGAAGACCAGACCCAGGCAAAGCCCGCCGGCGTACTGCTCGTTGTGGATGCCGCCGGCATCAGCGCCGGCCGCGTAGAGTCCCGGGAGCGGGTGACCGCTCCGGTCGAGCACCTGGGCGTCCTCGTTGATCGGCAGGCCGCCGAGCGTGAAGGTGACCCCGGGCGTGACGCCCAGCGCGTAGAAGGGCGGGTTCGTCACTGGATAGGTGAGGTCCCGTCGCGGAATCGGCAGGTGCGCCGCAGCGCCGGCGGTGACCGCATCGTTGTAGGCGGAGAGAGTGGCTATCAGGCCCGGCGCGTACAGGCCGTGCGGCTGCATCGCTTGCGCCAGTTCCTCGAGGCTGTTCGCGGTGGCGGCCGGCGCTCCCAGCGCCTGCGATTCGAAGAAGGTATCGCTGGCCCGGGCGCCCTTGCCGCCTTCGCGCACAGCGAATTCGCGGTAGACGGCGTCGTCGAAGATGAGGTAGCCGACCGCTTCGTTCTGCTGTGCGACCGCCTGGGCGTTGGTTTCATCGCCGAGGGATTCGTCGGTGAACCTGACGCCCTCGCGATTAACCAGCACGCCCTTTTCGCTGTGGTACTGGGTGTAGGCGATGAAGTCGTTCGTTGGCACGCGCGCCGGCGGGGCCGGCATGAGGTGGCCGTAGAAGCTGCTCATGGCGGCGCTGCTGCCGGCGCCGATCGCCTGAGCCATCGCCCAGCCGTCACCGGTGCTGTGGGGATTGCCGCGCACGATCAGCCGGTCCGACCAGCGCCCGAAATAGCGCGCTTTCAGTTCCGGATTGGCGAGAAAGCCGCCGCTGGCGAGAATCACCACCGGCGCGTCCAGCTCGTATCGCGCCCCGTCGCCCGGCCGAACCGTGACGCCGGTGATCGATCCCGCATCGTTGATGCGGAGGCTGACGGCGCTCGTTTCGGTCAGCAGCGTGCCTCCGCCTTCGACGAACGTGGCGATCAGACCGGCGATGAAGACGCCGGGATTCGGGTCCATCAGGTAGACGAAGCGATCGGGCTTGCTGTCCAGCGGTGTCAGGACGGCGCCGAGGCTCCGGAGCCACTCGACGCCCCCGGGGAAATCCTCGACCAAACGAGGACCGAGGGTCGGGTGACCCCTCGGCACCAGCCGGCGCAGGTCATCGACCGTGCGCGCGCACCAGAGCGTGCCGCCCGACAGCCCCAGCGATCCGCCGGGCGCCGGTCCCTTCTCGAGCAGCGTAACCTTCGCCCCAAGCTGCTGCGCCCGCACCGCCGCCACTAGCCCGGCCATCCCGGCCCCGACCACAATCACATCTGTCTGAGCCATCAGCGTCCGATCCTTTCACCCGACGAAGGCAGCCCGTCGTGGCGCTAAAGCGCGATTCGGGTTCCTGTTTTCGACGATTCGTGGGCCGCTTCGATGATACGCAGGGAGGCGATGGCGTCGTCGATGGTGTAACCGCTTTCGCCCTCACCGCGGATGGCGGCGAAGAAGGCGCGCAGCAACGCCGCACCGGCAGCGCCGTAGCCGGGCGCGCTCGCCTTTTCGACCGCGATCGTGCGGGTCGGGGCGGTTTGCCAGGCGGGATTGGTGCTGGAGATCGTGGCGAAGTTGTTGGCGATGTTCCAGTTCACCGCGCCGGTCGCGCCGTTGACCCCGATCGATGCCTCGTTACCCGATGGCAGGAAGAAGCCGGCGTAGAGGCTGCCGATCATGCCGTTGGCGAAACGCATCGACACCGACGCGCCATCCTCGACCGAAACCGGCGCGCCGCTGACGTTTGCCTCAATGGCGCTGACCGCGACAACCTCGGAACCGGTCAGGAAGCGCATCAGGTCGAGCCAGTGGCAACCGAGCCAGTTGAGGATGCCGCCGCCGCTCAGGGCCGGATCGAACATCCAGTGTTGCGGGTCGCGGGCGGCGACGCTCGAGGTGAGAAAGCGAACGTCGATGCCGTAGGGCGTGCCGAGCAGCCCCTGTTCGATGGCGCTCTTGATCTCCAGGCTGAGCGGTTCGAAGCGCCACGAGTAGCCGCAGCTGAAGTGGAGACCGTTCTTCTCGATCGCCGCCTTGGCCGGCAGCAGCTGACTGGAGTGGACGGCGAACGGTTTCTCGGCCCAGATGTGCA
>JADLGF010000146.1 GCA_020849415.1 Thermomicrobiales bacterium | reverse complement strand
GCCGGCTGGGATTCGGCCGGGAACTTCCAGCCCTGCCGGGCCTGGCTCATGGCGCGGCCGCGGCACTTGACGCTGCAATAGCGTTGCGGCCGGGTGCTGGGCGCGTGATAGAAGGTGAATGGTCGCTGGCAGTAAGCGCAGACGGCTTCCTGGACAGGCAAATGAAATCTCCGCGTTTAACCGCGCCGATCGGGCGGCTGGTCCTGCCACCATTATGCACTATCCAGAGAAAAGGATCGTGCCGCTCCCACAACATTCATGGCCCGAATAGATATTAATCGCGAAAATTAGGTAACTTGGCCGCAATGGCGGCGATGATCGTCGTGACCTCCTCGATCCGGAGGCGACTGGCCAGAAGCAGGTAAAGTGCCCCACCGCCTACCGCCGGCAGGGCCACCAGCGCGAGTTCGCGTCCGATACCGACCGCGCCGGCGGCGGCCGGCAGCGCGCGATCGAGCGCGATCCAGACCAGAAACGCAACCGCGGCCATGCCGATGGCCGCCATCGTACACCGTCCGACGACGCTCCGAAGCCGGTCGAGGTGCAGCAACCCGAACGAACGGCGAGCGAGCCACGCGATAACGAGCGTGTGCACGATGAACTGCACGCTGTTGGCGATCACCAGCCCGAGCATGCCGTACCGATCAACCAGCGAGAAGGCGACCAGGAAGTAGACGCCGGTGGCCGCCACCCCGACCAGCACCGGCGTGCGCGTGTTCTGGCGGGCGTAAAAGGAAAAGATGAGCACCTGGTCGAAGGCGGCGAAGAGGTGGCCGGGTAGGTAGGCGAGGAGCGCGATCGTGATCGATCGGGCCTGATCGGGCGTGGTGGCGCCGTGCTGGAAGATCAGGTCGACCGTTGGCGCGGCGATCGCCGCCAGTCCGAAGACGGCCGGGATGATCAGTGCGGTCACCAGCGCCAGGGCGCGGGCGAGCGTCGATTGAAACGAGCCTTCGTCACCAGCGGAAAAGTGCTTCGCCAGCGCCGGCAGAGAAGCGATGGAAACGGCCGCGCCGACCAAACCCATCACCAGCTGCACGAGGGTGGTGGCGTACCGCATGGCGCCGAGCGCGTCCTCCTCGGCACCCCAGGCGAGGTTGCGATCGACCACCACGGCGGCGGTGCTGACCAGCAGGCCGAGGAAGATCGGAATGTAGAGGGCGAGAATCTGGCGGACCGCCGGGTGCCGGATATCGAGATTCAGCCGCGGAAGCGCACCGGCTCGTTTCAGCGCCGGGAGTTGCATTGCCGCCATCACGATCGCGCCGGCCACAACTCCGAGCGGCAGGCTCTTCACTCCAATCGCGCCGGAGAAAAGCAGCAACGCCAGCACCACGCAGAGGTTGCGCGCGCCGGTTGAGAAGGCGGGCATCGTCACCCGTTCCAGGGCGAAGAGCATTCCCATCAGCACCGCCCCGACGCCGAGAAAGGCGATCGATGGCAGGATAAGGCGGACCAGATCGATGGTGAGACTGGTGACCTCGGGCCCGCGCGCGGTTTCGCCGCCGCCGAGGGCGGTCATCAGCCGGACGAGGGTGGGGGCGAAGATCGTGCCGAGCAGGGCCATGCCGCCGAGCACGAGCGCGACGAGGGCGACCAGTGCGCCGCCGATCCGGCGGAATTCCTCGCGGCGGTCGGGAAAGGCCCACTGCGCCAACACCGGCACCAGCGCCGCTTGCAGCATGCCATTGATCATGAGATCGAAGAGGATCGTGTTGAGATTGTCGGCGATGGTGAAGGCGGCAATATCGTTGCCGGCTCCGAAGAGTCCGGCCGTGAGCTGCTCCCGCACCAGTCCCAGCACGCGGCTGAAGAGATTCCCCGCCATCAGCAGGAACGCCGCCGCCGCCAGCCCCCGCGTCGCCGCCCGGTCAGTCATGACGAACGCCTGGTCGTCCAGTCACCGCCCACAAATACCACCGAATGTCTGTAGGGGAGGGTCTTGTGCCCTCCCGGTCGCCCGCAGGCGACGACAGCGGTTCACCTGCACCAATTTTCGGATGCCACCAAATACGTGGTAGGGATGCGTTCTGTTCGCGGTGGGTGATATGGTGCGACACGTCCGGGCCCGCCTAGCGGAACCGGCGCCAGACGATCAGGACCGGGAGGAGCGCGATCAGGAGATCTGGCACGATGCGGACGTGCAATACGCGGCGGCCCTGATCGGTCAGATCGCCGAAATCACCCAGAGAAAGCCCGTACCGATCGAAGAGCAGATAGCGGCTGATCAACAGCGTCAGTACCACCAATCCGATACCGATGAGTTGTAAATCGGTGCCGCGCTTGTCCCTGACCGCCCAGGCCATCGCTTCGGCGAGTCCGAAACCGAGGACCAGTGCCAGGTAGAAGCCCCAATCGGGAATGCGCGACCAGATCACGCCCGTCACGACGGCGATCAGAAGACCGAGTCCGGCCGCCTTGGCAAGTGAACCGGTGCCGGTGCGATAGGTGGGGAGTCCGCGCACGCCGGCGCACTCGGGACAGCGCAGACCGACCGGCGTTCTCACCCCGCAGCGCGGACAAATCGGCTTGCCGCACCGGCTGCAACGCAGGCGGGTGAGGGTATCGGGATGGTAGGAACAGCGAACGTCGTCGTCCGCGAACGTCGTATCGGTCATGGGGCCTC
>JADLGF010000145.1 GCA_020849415.1 Thermomicrobiales bacterium | reverse complement strand
TCGTTGTACTCCTCGACCGGATAGGCGTCGGTCAGCTTGCGCAGCTCGTTCGCCTTGTGGAACATCAGCCCGGTGATCTGCGCGGTGGTGATACTGCCCGGCCGGCGCGCCGCGGTGATCAGCGCCAAATCGTCGCCGATCGCCCCGATCCGGGTCGGATCGACCTCGGGCCGGCGCAGCAGGTATTCGAGAGCCCGGATGCAATCGGCGGCAATCGAGCGGTAGATGTAGCCGGCCGGATCGTCGATCCCGAGCGTCAACAGACCCGGGTAGCTCGCGGCGAAGGGCTGATCGGCCAGCCGCTGACCGCGGTGCATGATCGTCAGCGTCACGTAACGCTGCTTGTCCTCCGAGGTGGTCGGCTGATTGACGCTGCCGTAGCGCGGGAAATAGATCAGGCCAGGGAACGGCCCCTCGCCGTGCGGAATCGAGAGGTAGGCGAAGATGCGGTACGGGCCGATGCTGGTCAGCTTCACATCGTACGAGGTGCTGAACTCGTTGCTGCGACGGGAGTTCAGCTTTTCTTCGGCCGCGATCGGGTAGCGCGCCAACTCGGCGTCGATGCCCGCCCAGTAGCCGTCGAAATCGTCCGGTTTGCGAGTTGTGGTCAGATCGCTCATCGGGCGCCTCCCGCCGGCCGGAGATGTTCGGCCAGAAACGCCTTCACCTTGGCGGCGTCCCAGAACGAGCCGGCATCGTGCGCGCACCGCGAGTAGGCGTGGAGTTCCGGCTTCGAGTTCGTCATGGCGTTCACCAGACCGTAGGCGGTTTCGGGCGGGCAGACATCGTCGCCATTGCCGATCGTCACCAGCATCGGGCAGGTGATGCGTTCGGCCATGTTGATGCAGTCGAAGTACTCGGTGGTGGCGCGGACCTGCGGTTCGCGCTCCGGGTACTCACGCAGGTAGTCGTTGATCTCCTCGTACGGGTTCGAGTGGGTCAGCGAGGCCGCGTCCATGAAGCCGGTCAGGTAGGGCGCGCCGGCCGCGCCGCAGGTGATCGCGTCATTGCGGAGCGCCGCCAACACGAGCGTGAGCGCGCCGCCCTGGCTGCCGCCGTGGACTCCTATCCGGCTGCCGTCGATCTCCGGCCGCGATTGCGCGAAGTCGATCGCCCGGAGGGCATCGACGTAAAAACCGCGGTACGAGTAGGTGTGCTTGTCGGTGATGTTATCGGTCAGCAGACCGGGATAGCCGGGGTTGTACTGCTTGTTCGATCGCAACTTGCCGCGCGGCGCCACGCCGATCGCCGCGTACCCGAGCTTCGCCCACGATTTCGGCAGGGTCGGCTCGGAAACGTAACCCGGCACGATTAGCAACGCCGGATAGGGACCGGGGATGTACGACTCGCGCGGCCGGCAGTACCAGCCGGCGATGCGCACCCCGCCGATGCTGTCGTAGTGAATCTCGAAGGTCTCGACCTCATCGGTCGAGCGGAGCGGCACCGGAGTCGCCTCCGGATTCAGCGGTGTCGCGGCCGATTCGGCCAGCACGTCGCTCCAGAACTGATCGAAGTCGGCCGGTTTTCGCACGCTGGTGGCGAATTGATCGGCCGGACCCCGTACGCTCGTTTCTGCCATTACTCCCCTTCCTGAACGAGAACCTGTCAGTCCGGGCATTGTCGCAAGAAACGAGACCGTCCACACCGATGCCAAAATGCACACGGTGATGCCATCGCCAATGGTCGTCGTAGGGATGCGGACCTTTTGTCCGCCCGTCCTGGTTCCAGCAAAAAATGCCGAAGAATCCGGCAAAGTCGGTGCTACTTCACGAACGGGGCGACGCGCGACGAGACGGGCGGACACAAGGTCCGCATCCCTACACCGATTGGGTGTCCTCGTTGGGCGCGCGGCCCCAAAGCAGGGTGTACAGGGAACGCGCTTCGATCGGGCCGTTGGCCAGGTCCGCTTCGAGTCGGGCGATGCCGCGGGCGTGCTCCTCGTCGGTGATCAGGTGGAGCGAGGAATAGGCCTTGTTGCGCAAACCGGCGATATCGGTGAGCGGGTAGCTCAATTCCACATTCGACTCGCGAAGGTCGATCAATCCGGCTCGGGTCATTTCGTCGCGCAGCGTGCCAATCGTCGGATAGCGCCGGCGTTCGTGGGCAAGCGTTTCCGGGAAGTGGGACGTCAACGGCACGCGCCGCGCGAGATCTTCTTCCGAATCGGTGACCGTCACGATCGTCCCGCTCGGACGCAGCACCCGAGCGACTTCCCGGAAATAGGCGTCGCGGTCCTTGACGTGGTGGATGACATCGACCGAATAGATCAGGTCGAACGAGCGGTCCGGAAACGGGATCGCTTCGCCCGGCGCGACCGTCACCTCCGCCTCCGGCAACCGCGCCCGCAGTTGATCGAGCATCGCGCTCGATGGGTCGATCCCCACCACCCTGGCGCCGGTCAAGCCGCCGATCACCTCCAGGTAGTTGCCCGATCCGCACCCGACTTCGAGCAGGTCCACGGCCGCAGCGCGCCGCGCCGCCGTCACGATCTCCTCGACCACGCCGGGGTGTACCCGGCGGTGACGGGCGTACTCTGCCGCCAGGGCCTGATAGTTGGTAGCGGGTTCAGTCATCTGGGGGTTAGCTCCAAATCGGTCGCGAGCGACACCGATACGATTGACAGGGTGCACCGACACTCCGGATTATCGCGGAAACACTGCCGGCACTCCGGTGTGGCCGGCGGGACCAATCGATGGAGGTTCACCCATGACGCAACGACGCGCCGATCGCCCGATCACCCTGATTTCCAGTCGCGCCCGCTTTCTGGCCCCGGCCGCGATCGCCTCGGCCATGCTCGTTCGCCGCGGCATCACCGTTTCCGCGCAGGCGACCGCCACGCCCGATTCGTTGCTGGAATCCGCCATCGTGGCAATGTCAGAACTCGATTCCTTCGCCTTCCACCTGACCACGCACGGCGGCGAGACGCTCTTCATGGAGGGGATTTCGCTCAACGAAGTCACCGGCAGCGTGGAGCGGCCGAACCGTTTCACGGCGACCGCGGAGGTCAGCCTGATCATCGCCACCATCGAACTCACGATGATCAGCGCCGACGGCCGGCTCTGGTTCACCGATCCCTTCGGCGCCGCCGGCTCCTGGCAGGAGATTCCCCTCAGCGATTTCGCCGACGTCGATCCGACCGTGGTGATCAACCCCGACCGACTCCTCATCCCCGCCCTTTCGATCATCGAGAACCCCACGGTCCTCGGTGAAGAGGAGCTCGAACCGGGGGTACTCGCCACCCGCATCGACGGCACGGTCGATCTCAGCACCGTCACGGGTATCACCGGCACCCCGGCCGCGGGCGAGTTCGGCTTCTCCCTGCCCGATCAGATGCCCTTCAGCGTCTGGATCGATGGTGAATCGCTGGTGCGCCGGATCGAGGTCAGCGGCCCGATTCTGCCCCTCGAATCCGATTCGATCGTCCGGCGCGTCGACATATTCGGATTCAACGAACCGGTTGACATTCAGCCGCCCTCTTAAGGTAGAGTCGCTCTGTTCCGGAGCGCACCGAATCGCGCCCCGGCTGATCAGTCCCGGCGTCTACCGGCTGCCACCGAATCAATAGCGCATTGGCTCGGTCGAACCTGATCACACTCCTGGCCCGTCACTGGTTCGACGGGCCGATGCGTCGTTGCGGGAGCCGTATGAACGCCGAGTTCACCGTCGCCGGGAGCCACACGTACAACCGATCCGGCCCGATCCGCTGGATCATCAGCCACCTCTGGCGTTTCAAGTGGTACGCGCTCGGCATGCTCGCCATGTCGTTCGCGATGAACATGCTCAATTCGTACATCCCGCTCCTGACCGGGCAGGCGTTCGACGCGGTGCTGGAATCGACGCCGAACGTGGGCGAACTGGGACGCATCGCCCTGATCGTGCTCGTGGTGGTGCTCGCCCGGGGCGCGCTCGATCTCGGCGCCCGCATTTGCTCCGAACTCTGCTCCAACGGCGTCGCTCATAACATCCGCGATGAACTCTTCCTGAGCCTGCTCGGCAAGAGCCAGACCTTCCACAACCGGCAGAAGGTCGGCGACCTGATGGCGCGCACCGCCAACGATGTCCGCCAGATCAGCTTCGCCATCAATCCGGGCTTCGATCTGCTCTACGATTCGATGCTGGCGCTGGCGATCCCGCTCGCGTTCATCGCGGTGCTCGATTACCGGTTGCTGCCGGCGCCGATCCTCTTCGTGATCCTCTTCTACTTCACCCTCAAGCGCTACATGCGGGAACTCAGCCCGGTCAGCGTCGAGCAACGGGAGGCATTCGCCTCGCTGAACGCCTCGCTCTCTGAATCGGTGCAGGGTATCGAGGTGATCAAGGTCACCGCCCAGGAACCGGCCGAGCAGACCCGCTTCACCAAAGGCGCGCGCCGCTTCCGCACCGCCTTCGTGCAGCAGGGACGCGTGCAGGCGCGGTACCTCCCCACCCTCGCCCTCACCGTTTGCCGGGTGCTCGGCATCGCCCAGGCCATCTGGTTCGTCACCAGCGGCCGCCTCGGCATCGGCGAACTGGTCGCCTTCATCGCCCTGATGGGGAATCTTGCCTTCCCGGCCGAAATCTCGACCTTCACCTTCCAGCTGGTGCAGATGGGCGCGGTCAGCGCCCGGCGCGTGCTGAACGTGATGGCCGAGCAGACCGAACTCGATGAGAACACCGGCGGTTATGTCGGCAAGATCGACGGTTCGATCGTCTTCGACAACGTCTCCTTCAAGTTCGAGGATGGCGAAACGCTGCTGCACAACCTCAGTTTCGAGGCGAGGCCGGGCGAAACGATCGCGATCGTCGGCGAAACCGGCTCGGGCAAATCGACCCTGACCAAGCTGATCAACCGTATCTACGATCCATCCGAGGGGCGGATCTTGATCGACGGCAAGGACGCCCGCGAGTGGAATCTCGATTCGCTCCGCTCGCAGATTTCCTCGATCGAACAGGAAGTGATGCTCTTCTCCCGCCCGATCTCCGAGAACATCGCCTTCAGTCTCGGTCAGCAGACCGATAAGGCGGCGATCGAGCGAGCCGCCCGCGATGCCCAGGCGCACGGCTTCATCTCCGAACTGCCCGAGGGCTACAACACCGTCATTGGTGAGCGCGGCGTCACCCTCTCCGGCGGGCAACGCCAGCGGCTGGCGATCGCCCGCGCTCTACTGACCGATCCCGCCATCCTGATCCTCGATGACTCGACCAGCGCGGTCGACAGCGCCACCGAGGACGAAATCCAGAAGGCGATCCACCGGGTGCTGCAGGGGCGAACGACGATCCTGATCACCCACCGCCTCTCCCAGATTCGCTGGGCCGATCGCATCCTGGTCCTGCGACAGGGCGAGGCGATCGATTTCGGCACGCACGATGAACTGATGGAACGGTGCGCGCTCTACCGGCGCATCTACGGCCACACCGATCTCGCGGCTCCCTCCGCGGTTCCGGCGGAACGGAGTTAGCCATGGGCGATCTGCACGGCGGACTCTTCACCGAGGCCTACGACCGCACCTACAGCGATCGCGATCTGGTCAGGCGCATCTTCGATTACTTCCGGCCGCAACTGCGCAAGATGCTGCTCGTAGCGCTGCTGGTCGCCCTCACCTCCGGGTTGCAGGCGGCGAGCCCGATCCTGCTTTCACGCGGGGTCGATGAACTCGATGTCGCCAACCCCAAATTCACGACCGGCATCTGGCTGCTGCTGGTCTTCATCCTGGTGTCGGGCGTGCTCGCCTGGGTCTTCAATTACATCCGCCAGCGGGTGAGCGCCACCGTAACCGGTGATGTCGTTTTCTCGCTCCGCGTCGACGCCTTCAAGGCGATCACGAAGCGGGACATGTCGTTTTTCGACGAGGTTCCCTCCGGGCGCATCGTCTCGCGCGTCACCTCCGACACCGAGGACTTCGCGAACACCGTCACCCTGTCGATGAACCTGGTGTCGCAGTTACTGCTCGTCTTCATCGTCACGGCGGTGCTGGCGACCCGCGATCTCACCCTCACGCTCTATGCCATCGCGATCGCCCCGGCGATCGTGCTGCTGGCGCTCGGCTTCCGAACGCTGGCGCGCAAAACCTCGCTGCGCGCCCAGCAGACGCTCTCGAACGTGAACATGACCGTCTCGGAAACGATGAGCGGCATCAGTGTCGCCAAGGCGTTCCGCCAGGAAGACACGATCTACGGCGAATTCCAGGCGATCAACAAGCAACACCAGCGCGCCGGCCTCTATCAGGGCTGGGTGATGAGCGCCATCTTCCCGCTCCTTTTCCTGGTCGCGGGACTCGGCACCACCCTGCTCGTCTACGCCGGCGGTCACGCCGTGATCGATGGCGATGTCTCGGCCGGTGACTGGCTCCTCTTCCTCAACAGCATCATGCTCTTCTGGCTGCCGCTGACCAGCATCGCCTCCTTCTGGAGCCAGTTCCAGCAGGGACTGTCAGCCGCCGAACGCGTCTTCGCGCTGATCGACGCCACGCCGAAGGTGATCCAGAAGGCCGAGCACGATCCCGGCCGGCTGT
>JADLGF010000144.1 GCA_020849415.1 Thermomicrobiales bacterium | reverse complement strand
GGCGACGAGCACGCGCTCTGGATCGATCCGGCCGACAACCGGCGGATGATCAAGGGTGATGACGGCGGCGCGGCGGTGTCGTTCGACGCCGGCGGCACCTGGAGCACCATCTACAACCAGCCGACCGCCCAGCTCTACCACGTCATCACCAACGACGAATTCCCCTACCGGGTCTTCGGTTCGCAGCAGGACAACACCGCCATTTGCCTGCCCGCCTGGAGCTTCAACGGCGCAATTCACGAGCGGGATTGGTACATCCCCGGTGGCGGCGAGAGCGGCTACATCGGCATCAAGCCGGACGAGCCGTGGCACGTGGTGGCATCGGGTCCGGTCGGCCGGCATGCCTACAACGACATCATGACCCACTACGATCACCGCACCGGCGCGACACGGGATGTCACCGTCTGGCCCGAGCTCTTCGGCTGGGGCGTCGGCGCGGAGGTGTTGAAATACCGGTTGCAGTGGACCTTCCCGATCATGTTCTCGCAGCACGCGCCGCACCAGCTCTACGTGGCCGGCAACGTGCTCTTCCGCTCGGACGATCTCGGCACGAGCTTCGAGGTGATCAGTCCCGATCTGACCCGCAACGATCCGGACAAGCTGAAGGCATCCGGCGGTCCGATCACGCGTGATAACACCGGCGCAGAGGTTTACTGCACGATCTTCTCGCTCGCTGAATCGCCGCGCGTTCCGGGCGTGCTTTGGGCGGGTTCCGACGACGGGCTGATGCACCGCTCGGACGATTTCGGCAAGACCTGGACGAACATCACCCCGCCCGATCTGCCGGAATGGGCGCTGATCAACATCATCGAGCTTTCGCCGCACGAAGAGGGCGTGGCCTACGTCGCCGCAACGCGCTACAAGCTCGACGACATTCGTCCGTATCTCTACAAGACGACCGACAACGGCGCGACCTGGACGCTGATCACCAACGGCATTCCGGATGCTGAGTTCACGCGCGTCATCCGCGAGGATCCGAACCGGCGCGGGCTGCTCTACGCGGGTACGGAGACGGGCATCTACGTCTCGACGGACGACGGCGCCAAGTGGAGCCGCATCAACGGTAATTTCCCCGTCACGCCGGTCGCCGATCTCGTCGTCAAAGGTACCGATCTGGTGGTCGCCACCCACGGCCGCTCCTTCTGGATTCTGGACGATCTGACCCCGCTGCACGCGGCGGCGGAGCGCGGGACGGCCGGCAATCGCCTGTTCGCGCCCCGGCCGACTCACCGGCTGCGGATCGATACTCCCTTTGGCTGGATCAGCCTGCCTGGCTTCACCGGATACGGCAAGGCCGGCCCGAGCCCGCTGCTCTACGATGTCGCGCCCGACGGCTCGAATCGATTGCTCACCGCCGGCGACAACCCGCCGAACGGGGTGTCGGTTCACTACGTGCTCGAAGCGGACGGCGCGGAGGTCACGATCGCCTTCGCCGATGCCGAGGGGAGCCACATCCGTTCATTCTCGGGCAAGGATGTGCCGGCGAAGGCGGGCCTGAATCGCTTCGTCTGGAATCTGCGCTACCCGGGTGTCGAATCGCCCAAGGCGGCCGATCTCAAAACCTGGGATCGCGCCGAGGGGCCGATGATCGTTCCGGGCACGTATCAGGTGTCGCTGACCGTCAACGGCGAGACGACTACCGAATCGTGGGAGCTGCTGGTCGATCCGCGCATCGAAATGCCGCAGGACGACCTCGTCGCGCAACGGGATTTCCTGCTCACCACGCTCGAGGCACTTGGACAGACCAACGGTACGATCGATCGGGTCGATTCGCTTCGGACCCAGCTCGATGTCTGGGAGGGGCGCGTTTCCGAAGAATCGCTGTCCACTCAGCTCGGCTCGCTCCGGGATGAACTGAATGAAATCCGCGGTCGACTGATCGATGTCAACATGCGGGGTTCGCAGCTCTGGCCGAGCGGACTGCACGAAAAGTTCAACGCGATGATGGATTCGTCCGACCGCGCAGATTCGGCACCGACGCGCCAGTCGTTCGAGGTGATCGAGCAGCTGCGCGGCGAACTGGTAGGGCTCGTTGCCTGGTTGACCGACATCGAGAGCGAAGGGTTGGCGGGCTTCAATCGCGCCTTGCTCGCCAGGGACCTGCCGCCCATCGGCACGGGGAATTAGGTGATGGTCGACAGCGTCAAGGAGAACCTCGCCGCCGCCGGCAACACCGTTTCGCGGACCCTGAACCCGGTCTTCCGGAAGGGGATTCTGGTGGCAACGAACAACGGCGCCACCCAGCGATTCGTCTATCGCTACGGCATGCGGCTCGGCGCGAGTCGCTTCGTCGCGGGCGAATCGCTGGAAGAGGCGGTGCCGGTCCTGAAGGAACTGAACCGGAAAGGGTTGCGCATCAACACCACCATCCTCGGGGAAGGGGTGAAGGATGCCGCGATGGCGGATGGCGTCACCGAGCAGTACGCGATCGTGCTGCAACGGCTGGTCGATGAGGGCATCAACGGCAACGTTGCCCTCAAGTTAACCCACCTGGGACTGACGATCGACGCCGAGCTTGCCTACGCGAACATCGAGCGGTTGGTGAAACAGGCCGCGGCCGCGAACGCCTTTATCCGGATCGACATGGAGGAATCGGCCAGGGTGGATGACACCCTGGCCATCTACAAACGCCTGCGGGAGGCCGGCCACGACAATGTCGGCACCGTGCTGCAGTCGTACCTCTACCGCACCGAGCAGGACCTGCGCGATCTGCTGCCCTACAAGCCGAATCTTCGCCTGGTCAAAGGGGCGTACCTCGAGCCGGAATCGATCGCCTGGCCGCAGAAGGCGGATGTGGACGCCAACTACGTGAAGCTCGCCGACATGATGCTGGAAAACAACAGCTTCACGGCGATCGCAACCCACGATGAGAAGATCATCGGGCACGTTCAGCGGCGGGCGAAGGAGGGGGGCATCGGCCCGTACGAGTTCCAGATGCTCTACGGCATCCGGCCGCAGTACCAACTCGATCTCGTCAAGGCGGGGCATCAGGTACTGGTGGCGACACCGTTCGGACCCGATTGGTACTTCTTCCTGATGCGCCGACTGGCCGAGCGTCCGGCCAATGTGCTCTTCTTCGCCAAGAACGTGATCAAGCGTTGACGGGCGGCAATCGGGATTGACCCGCCCCGGCTGGTGGGTGACCGATGCTAGACGCTGAGCACGAACGTAAACCGGGTGCGGGTGGATCACACCACCTGCACCGTCCCGCCTGGAGACCCTGGGACGTCGCGCTGGCGCTCACCGTACTCATCGCGCTCAACGCGTTGATCTCCAGCCAGCTCCGGGTGGGACCAGTCTGGCTCCTGCCGGTGCTGGTTGTCGGGCTCTTCGCGGCGCTGGTAGCTACGCATCGGTCTGATCGGCATGAAGCCGCTCATCTGTCGGCACTGGCGATCGCTGCCGTCGGTACGCTGGCGGTACAGGGGAGCGTCGGCATGCTGGTCAAGCGGTTGCTGGATCAGGACATCTCGGCCCCGAATCTCCTGCGGGATGCCGCCATGCTCTGGTTGGCGAATGTGATCGTATTTGGCCTCTGGTACTGGCAACTCGATGGCAACGGTCCCTACCACCGGCACACGGAGGGGTATCAGCCGACCGATCTGGCATTTCCGCAGATACAACTCGGCGGTGATTTCGCCGAATCGTGGTCACCGACGTTTACTGATTACCTTTTTGTCGCGTTCACGGCCAGCGCCGCCTTCAGCCCGACCGACACGTCGTTCCTGTCGGTGCGGGCCAAGCTGCTCATGATGGTGCAGGCGATTTCATCGTTGATCATTCTGGCGGTCGTTGCGGCCCGGGCGATCAACATCATCGGCTAGCTGTGACGATGGGAAGGAGATAAGAGAATGACCGGTGCGCGGCACGTTCAGGTTCGGCGAATCTATGAAGCCCCCGTTGCGGATGACGGCAAGCGGTTGCTGGTTGATCGGCTTTGGCCGCGCGGTATCAGCAAGGAGCGCGCCCGGCTCGATGAGTGGTGCAAGGAAGTCGCCCCCTCGACCGAGTTGCGGAAATGGTACGGTCACGATTCCGCAAAATTCGCGGAGTTCGATCGCCGCTACCGCGATGAACTCCGGGACCCGGAACGGGCCGCCGTTTTCACCCGGATTGCGGAACTGGCCGATCAAGGACCGGTGAGCCTCCTGACCGCCTCGAAAGCGGTCGAGATCAGCGAGGCGCAGGTCCTCGCCAACATCCTGCTCGGCAAGGAATCGATCCCGGATTGAACCCTCCCCTACGGGGCGATTCGGTGTAAACCACACACGATGTTTGGTTACGCTTCGGCTGCCACTGGTTGGCCGAACTGGGCGCGGAGGGGGACCACCGTCGGGCCGTCGTGGGAGGGGGCAGCGACGATCTCGGCATCAACCTCGAAGACGTGGCGCAGGATCGGGCAGGTAACCACCGTCTCCGGCGTGCCCTCCGCGATGATCTTGCCGTCACGCATGGCGACGATGTGATCGGCATAGCGGGCAGCGAGATTGATGTCGTGAATGACCATCACGACCGTCTTGCCCTGCTCCCGGTTCAGCTTCCAGATAATGTCGAGCAGTTCGATCTGGGCGGCGATGTCGAGGAAGGTCGTCGGCTCATCGAGCAGGAGCACCGGCGTGTCCTGAACCAGGGCGCGGGCGATCCAGGCACGCTGCCGCTGACCGCCGGAGAGCGACCCGACCTCCCGGTAGCGCAGCTCCTCGAGCCGGCAGTGCTTGATCGCCTCGTTGACGATCTCCTCATCCTCGCGAGTCCAGCGGCGGAGCAGGCGCTGGTGCGGCGTGCGACCGGCGATCACGAGGTCTTCGACCAGGATGTCCTGCGGCGCTACCGCCTCCTGATTCAGGAGGGAAATCCGCCGGGCGAGTGACCGGTGCGAACCGGAGCGGATATTGACGTCATCGAGGGCGATCTCGCCGGCGCCAGGCCGTTGCAGGCGGGCGCAGGTACGCATCAGGGTCGATTTCCCGCACGCGTTCGGCCCGACCAGCGCCGTGATCTTGCCGGCCGGGATGTTCAGGGTGAGGTCTTCGGAGATGATCACCTTGCCGTAACCGGTGGAAACGTTCTTGATGGCGAACCCACCGCTCTGCTCGCGGGAGCGGCGGCGAGAGGCGAGGGCGGCGCTCCGCGGCACGCACCAGGTGTCGCAGCGGAAGGGCTTCGGGTGCGGCACCACTTCGCAATCGACCCCGAAGAGGGCCGTCAGCGTCTCCGCCTTCAGAATCTCGGAGGGCGTGCCATCACCGATGATCTTGCCGTCGCGCATGGCGACGATCCGGTCGCTGATCCGGGCGGCTTCGTTGATGTCGTGCAGCACCATGATGATGGTGCGCCCTTCTTCCCGATTGAGCTTTTCGACCAGCTCCATGATTTCGAGCTGATGGGCGATATCGAGGAAGGTGGTCGGCTCGTCGAGGAGGAGAATCGGCGTTTCCTGCGCCAGAGCCATTGCGATCCAGGCCCGCTGACGCTGGCCGCCGGAGAGTTCTCCCACCTGCCGGTCCTTGAGCGCGGTCATCCCGGCCAATTCCAGCGCGTAATCGACCGCGCGCTGGTCCTTTTCGGTTGGCGGCTGGAAGAAGGCCTGGTGCGGGTACCGACCCCGGTGGGCCAACTCCTCCACGGTCACCCCGGCCGGCACCAGCGAATGCTGGGAGAGAATGCCGAGTTGCCGGGCGACCTCGCGCGAGGGGTGCTCGTGGATCGAGATGCCATCGAGCAGCACGGCGCCATTGGTCGGCTTGAGCAGCCGGGCGAGCGCGCGTAGCAGGGTCGACTTCCCACACCCGTTCGGGCCGATGATGGTGGTGATCGTGCCCGGTTCGATTTTGAAATCGAGTCCGGCGATCACCGGCGTTTCATCGTAGCTGAGATGGACTTGTTGGGCGGCCAGGCTGGGCATGGGAACTCCGATCGGATCAGCCGATGAGCCGGCGGTTATACCGGTAAAGCAGGAAAAGGAAATAGGGCGCTCCCACCGCGCCGGTGACGATACCGACCGGCAACGAAACCGACAGCGCGTGCTGGGCGACGATGTCGGAGAGCAGGAGCATGTTCGCCCCCAAAAGGGCGGTGAAGAGGAGTCCGCTGCTGGTGGGCGGACCCGCGATCATCCGGGCCATGTGGGGCACGATGAGGGCGACGAAGCCGATCGGGCCGGCGATGGAAACACTGACGGCCGAAAGCGCGCAGCCAACCGCGATCAGAATCAACCGGGTTCGTTCGAGCGGAACACCGAGACTGCGGGTGAGTACGTCGCCATACTGAAGCGATTGCAGCCAGTCCATCAACACCATGCCGGCCGGCAGCAGCGCCAGCACGGTCAGAGCGATCAGCGTGACATCGTCCCAATTCCTGGCGTAGAAGCTGCCCATTGACCAGACGATGGCCGGTCGCACAACCTCGATCGGGAAGCGGATCGTCAGGTAGGTGGTGCCGGCGCCGATCACCGCGCCGATGCCGATACCGACGAGGATCATGCGGTTGGTAGAGACGCCGTTTTTCCAGGAGAGCACGTAGATCAGGATCGACGCCGCCATCGCGCCCAGGAATGCCGCCATCGGCACCGAGGTAGTGCCGATGCCGAGGATCATCGCCGCCATGGCGAAGAGGGTGGCGCCGCTGTTGATGCCGATGATGTCGGGCGAAACGAGCGGGTTCCTGGCGATTCCCTGAAAGATCGTGCCCGAGATCGCCAGCGCCGCCCCGACCAGCGCCGCCGCCAGGATGCGCGGCAAGCGCAGGGTGCGGACGACGAGTTCGGTCCGTTCATCGGCGTTGCCGAGAATCGCCCGGGCCACGTCGATCATAGGAATGTCGATGGTGCCCAGGCCGACGGCCCAGAGGACCATCAGCGTCAAGGTTCCGGCGGCGACCAGGGAGAGGAAAAGCGCGCGCAGATTGACCCGCACCGCCACTGGTCCACGCCGAAGGGTGTGGTGGCCGGGTCGATTCTGTGGGGAAGGGGCGACAGTTTCGATCATGGCCTCAGTTCGACACCCGGATCGTGCGGGCGAGGTAGACAAGGAACGGCGCGCCGACGAGCGCGGTGACGATGCCGACCGGCAGTTCCCCCGGCCGCACGATGAGCCGGCCCACGATGTCGGCGCCGAGGAGCAGGATCACGCCCAACCCGAACGAGTAGGGGAGAATCCAGCGAAAATCGGCCCCGACCAACGCCTTCGCGAAGTGCGGCACCGCCAGTCCGACGAAGCCGATCGGTCCGGCCGCCGCGACCGCCGCGCCGGTGATGATGATGACGAAAAACGAGGCCATCAGCCGCGTGCGCGACGTGTTCATGCCGAGCGATCGGGCGTTGTCTTCGCCCATCGCCAGTACGTTGAGTTGATGACCGAGGAAGATGCAGGCGACCACGCCCAGCGCCATGAACGGAGAGACGAATTTCAGCACGTTCAGGTCGCGGCCGGTGACGGAGCCGGCGACCCAGAACCGCACCGTATCGAGCGTGTCGCGATTCAACAGCAGGAGCGTGCTGGTCCAGGCGCTGAGCAGGGCCGTTACCACCACGCCGGCCAAGGCGAGCTTGACCGGCGATGCGCCATCCTGTCCCGCCGATCCGACCGCGAACACCAGGAGTGAGGCCAACAGCGCGCCGGCAAAGGCGAACCAGACGAACTCGCTGGGTGACGTCAGCCCGAGATAGGTGACCGCAATGGCGACCGCAAGACTCGCTCCCTGGCTGATGCCGAGGATGGAAGGCTCGGCCAGCGGATTGCGGGTCACGCCCTGCATCACCGCGCCGGCGACGCCCAACGCGCCACCGACCGCGAGCGCGATCAGCGTCCGCGGCACGCGCAGTTTGCGGACCACGGTTTGCTCGTAGACATTGGGATCGTAGTTGAAGATCGCATTCCAGGCGTCGGCGGTGCTGATGTTGAGCGATCCGAACCGGAGACTCATCAACAAGGCAACGGCGCACAACGCCAGCAGAATGATCAAACCCGCCAGTTTGGTCGGTCGACCCAGCGTGCGCCGCTGCGGTGCGGCGGGACTGCTTACGGAAGGAGTCAACGAGGAAGCGCTCATCGAAGTCCAGAATCACGACACCGCAGCGGCCGGCGCTGATGATCCGGCCGCTGCGGCGAGGAAGCTAACTGTTGACGACCGACGAAGCAGCCAGGCTGGCGCTGATATGCTCGACGGCCTCGGCCATCCCCTGGTGGCTCAGAATGAAGTCCTGATTCCAGCCGAAAACCTGACCGGCGAGAACCGCCGGGTGATCGGCGAAGGTGGCGATCGTGTGGAGGTCCTCGCCCTGCACGGCGGCGGGCCGCGTGGAAACCATCAGCACGTCAGCCGGATACTTCCGGGCGTGCTCGTAGCTGAGCGTTTCCCACCAGGTCATCGGCTCGGCGTCCGGATCGATGATGTTGAGCCCGAGTTCGCGGTAAAAGGTGAGATCGCCCCAATCGACCGGATTGGCGACGTAGATGTTCTCGTTCTGCACGCCAATGAAGAGGAAGCGAACATCCCCCTTCCCGGCGGTGAGCGCTTTCAGTTCGTCCTGAGCAGCGGCGAAGCGTTCCTGCTGTTCGTTCAATGCCGGCGTATTGAGATCGGCGCCGAGCGCCACCGCCAAACGGGCGAACGATTCGGTGGCAGGCCCGGCGCTCGCGGCGACGCTCATCGCCAGCACCGGCGCCACCGCCTGGACCTGGGGCAGCACTTCCGCATCGATGCTCCAGTATTCCGTCGGGTCCTCCGGATCCCACGCGATCGTGATGATCAGGTCAGGATCGGCCGCGACGAGTTCTTCCAGCTTGATCGGTTCCGAGACATCGCCGACGACATCGATTCCTTCCGGATCGACGCGGCCGCCGGCCGGCCCGAAGTCGCCGTTTTCATTGGCGTTCCAGCCGAAAACCGCCACTGGCTTGATGCCGAAGTCCCAGAGCGGGGCGGCGGCGTTGACGTCGATCACCAGCCGTTCCGGGAACTCGGCCAGTTCGATCGTGACGCCTTTGTCATCCGTGAAACTCCAGCCGCCTTCGGGGGTCGATTGGGCGCCGGCGGATCGGGAAAAGAGAAACGCCGATGCGCCACCGGCGGCAAAGAGCAACAACTGACGGCGATCCGACGAAAAGGCAGCGGGAACGAGCGAGCGGGTTTCGGCTCGATGATTCACGGAAAGGCGCTCCTTGATCTATCGGTTCACGGAGAACACGAACCTGCCATGCGAGCCGATACATCGCCGAGGCGAAATATCCGACTTCGACCGTCGGGATTATCGAGTCGCACGCACGGGATGTCAAGGATTGGCGGACGATTATCAACCGGTGCGAACGACATCGTCCGGGCTCGATGCAAAGAGGTCGAGGCCGAGCGCGCTCGAGAGGTAGCGTGCCGCGCCTTGACCCCGAACGCTGTTGCCGGCGCGATCGAGTCGGGGAGAAAAGAGGCCGAGTCCGCCCTTGCCGGGTGAGACGGTCACGATTCCGCCACCGATGCCGCTCTTCCCCGGCTGACCGATGGAATAGAGCCAATCGCCGGAAGTTTCATAGAGGCCAGCGATGCTCATCACGGCGAGGGTGTGCCGGCTGACCGTGGCATCGACGACCGTCTCGCCGGTGACCGGATTGACGCCCCCATCGGCCAGGGTGGCGCCCATCACCGCCAGATCGCGGGCACTGACGCGCAGGCAGCACTGGCGGGTGTAGAGCGTGACGGCCTCGAGCGGATCGGTGTAAATGCGATTGCGGCTGCGGAGCAACTGCGCAATGCCGCGGTTGCGGTGATTCGTTTCCATTGCTGATGTGAAGGTGGCGTCGTCGAGCGCCAGATCCCGGCCGGCAAAGCGGGCGAGGCCGGCGCGGATGAACTCCCAGCGTTCGTCGGATGTGTCACCGGGCGCGAGGCTGGTGGTGGCGATGGCGCCGGAATTGACCATCGGATTTGTGCGGCCATCCAGGCTTTCGTCCAGCGCGACGACCGAGTTGAACGGCCGGCCGGTGGCGTTGACGCCGATCAACTCGCGCGCGGATTCAACGCCGACTTCCTGCGCGATCAATGCGAACACAAACGGCTTGGAGATACTCTGGACGGTGAATTCGTGACGCGCGTCGCCGATTTCCCATTCCTCGCCGCTCGTGCCGAGGAGCGCGATCCCGAACAGATCGGGATTCACCGCTTCGAGCGCGGGGTAGACGGTCGAAACGTCGCCGGCGCGTTCCGGGAGAAAGCGCGCGTGCGCCGCCCGAACGGCGGCGTCGATCTGCTCGCGACGCGGCAGGTTGCCGGTCGAAATGAATAGTTCAGTGGCAGCGGAATCGAACGGAGTGCTGGACATCGACGGCAGGCTCCTGGAGCAGTGCACGACCGGCCGATACGCGCCCAATCGGTCCGTTTCCCCGGATTGTAATCGCTGGAAATGCGTTCCGCGGATCCGCCAAAACGCCCGCGCTCACTGGTTCGAGCGCGGGCGTTTCGATCGTTACAGATGGGCGTGGTTACGGCCGGCGCGGTTGCACGTGCGCCGGAATCGGGCACTTGTAGGGACGGCCGGCGGTCGAGGCGGCGAACTCATCCTGCGCCGCTTTCAGCAAGGCCGGATCGTCGATCAGGCGGGAGGCGGAGATCGCCATCCCCTTGGCCGCGTGGAGCATCCCCTTGTGACCAATCGGGCTGCCGCTGGTCGAGGTGTTGGCCCAGCTGTGACCTGGCGCGCCGAGCGCGAAGCAGGCGGTGCGAAACTGCGAGGTCGGGGTGATCCAGGAGACATCGGCGACATCGGTCGAACCGGCGCCTCCGGCCTCGTTCTCCCGCATCGGCGTCACCTCGGCGTAAAGCCCTTGCTTGGCGAGTTCGGCCGGCAAGTGTCGATTC
>JADLGF010000143.1 GCA_020849415.1 Thermomicrobiales bacterium | reverse complement strand
GCGAACGACTCGGCATTCCGGTGCTGATCCACTTCGGCATGATGGGCGCCGCCGGCGGCATCTCGTTTCACCACAACATGATTCCCGATGTGCTCGAACCGGTGGCGCGCGATTTCCCGACCGTCGACTTCGTCATCCCGCACTTCGGCATCCAGGGGGTGAAGGAACTCCTCTTCCTCTGCTGGAGCTGCCCGAACGTCAGCGTCGATACATCGGGCTCGAACCAGTGGGTGCGCTGGATGCCCTACCCGCTCACGCTCGACGATCTCTTCCGCAAGTTCTACGAAACGATCGGACCGGAGCGGATCATCTTCGGCAGCGATTCGAGCTGGTTCCCGCGCGGTTTCGCCTACCGTTACCTGCAGGATCAGGTGCGCATTTGCCGCTTCATGAACATGCGGCACGATGAATTGCAGATGATCTTCGGCGGCAACGCCGCGCGCATCATGGGGGTCTCACTCGGCGACGACTGATCCGGCATGGCCGTCTATTGGTTGTTGATCGAGTTATACACTATAGTCGTTCGAGTGTATCCGGACTCACCGGGTCAGCGATATGGATCGCGCGCCGGTGGGGCCGGAAATGGCGAAAGGAGCCATCGACATGGGGCAGATTTCCCGTTTCACCCGCCGCACTGCGCTCAAGGGGAGCGCCGCCGCGGCTGCGACATCGCTCTTCGTCCCCGCCTATCTCCGCCACGCCGGCGCGCAGACGCCTGAAGCGGCGGCGCTCGCCACCGATGCCCTCTCGGTCAGTGGACCGGTGGAGATCGAGTACTGGCAGTACGTGCTCGATGCCAAGGTGGCGATCATTGACGAACTGATCCCCGAGTTCCAGGCGGCGAACCCGGACATCACTGTCAAGCACGTCACCTTCCCGTACGACGACTTCCGGCAGCAGGTCGCCGCGGCCGTGCAGGCCGGCGAGGGCCCGGATGTCCTCAACGTCTACTACGGCTGGATTCCGGCCTACATGCAGCAGCAGTTCATCCTGCCGCTGCCCTCGGACATCTTCCCGAATGAACTGATCGAAACCGAATTCTTCCCGACCGTGCAGGCGGCCAAGCTCAACGATCAGTACTACGCCCTGCCGACGGCGGTCCGCACCCTCGCTCTCTTCGTCAACAACGACATCCTCGCCGCGGCCGGCCAAACCGCGCCGACCAACTGGCAGGAGCTGGTGGACGTTGCTATCGCCACCACCAAAAAGGACGGCGACAACTTCGAAACGGTCGGCTTCACCTGGGATATCACCGGCCAGGGTCACAACTGGTGGCGCGAGGCCCTCATTCGCCAGAACGGCGGCTTCCCGCAGAGTGACGACAACCGCACCGTCAACTGGACTTCGCCGGAAGCGATCGAAGCCTTCACCTACCACACCGATTTCCTGATGACTCACGGCGTCACCCAGAACGGCTTCCAGACCGACGGCCAGACCGCCTTCGGCAGCGGCGCGGCCGCGCTGCACGTCGATGGCTCCTATCGCGTCGGCAGCTACCGGATCAACTTCCCCGATCTTCCGTACAGCGTGGTGCCGCTGCCGGCGAACAAGAGCCAGGCGAGCTTCGCCTCCTTCTGGGCGAACACCATCACCCGCAACGCGGCCGAGGGCGACAAGCAGGTCGCTTCGCTGAAGTGGATCGATTTCCTCGCCTCCGAAGGCGTGCAGCGCCGCTGGACCCCGGCCACTGGCGAACTGCCGGCCCGCGCCGCGCTCGCCGCCGATCCGGAACTGATGGCCGATCCGATCATCGCGCCGTTCATCGAATCGCTCGAGTTCTCCTACGCCACCTTCATGGTCAACGAGGCCGATCTGCGCCAGGCGGCGCTCGATGCCTACGACAACGTGACCCTGAACGGCATGGACGCCGCGACCGCGCTCCAGGAAGGCCAGGAGAAGGTTCAGGCGCAACTCGACGAGTTCTGGAACACGATCGGGTAACGGGTTCCGGGTACCTGGCTCCGGGTTCCGCGTGGCGAGTTCCCGGTTCGGGGTTCGGACGAGATTGGTGAGGGTGGATGGTTGGTGGGCTTATGGTTCACGACCATCCACCTCCCAACCCCGAAGGGGTTTTCGTCTGACTTAGCCGAGGGTTTTGAACCCTCGGAAACCAACCGCCGAACCCGGATCTTTCGGCACACGGTTCACAGGAAATCCCCACTCCTGCCGCGGCGGGAGTGGGGTCAGGGGTGAGGGTTTTCCTCGCTCACGGATGAGGGTTCATCCTTGCACTTCAGCCTCGAGCAACGCAAGTGGATCTGGGCGTACGCCTTTCTCCTGATTCCGGTCGTCTTCTTTCTGGCGATCCGGATCGGGCCGGCGTTCTACGCCTTCTGGATGAGCCTGCACAAGTGGGATCCGATCGCCCTCGACAAGCCGTTCATCGGCCTCGATAACTTCCGGGCGATGGCGGACGACAAGGTCTTCTGGAAATCGCTCCGGAACACATGGACCTACGTGCTCGTCGGCGTACCCGTTTCGATGACGATCAGCCTGATCATCGCGCTCGGGCTGCAGAAACTCGTCCGCTACGTCGGCTTCTACCGGGTGCTCTACTTCGCGCCCTACGTGACATCGCTGGTGGCGGTCGGCTGGGTCTGGCGCTGGATGTACATGCCGAACGGCGTGTTCAACGAGGTGCTCGGCTGGTTCGGCATCGGCTCGATCGGCTGGCTGACGCAGCCGAACATCGCGCTTTACTCGATCCTGGCCATGACGATCTGGCAGGGACTCGGCTTTCAGGTCGTCATCTTTCTGGCCGGGCTCGAAAGCATCCCGGCCGTTTACCACGAAGCCGCGGAGGTGGATGGCGCCAGCGGATGGCAGAAATTCCGCGGCATCACCTTTCCCCTGCTCAATCCCACGCTCGTGTTTCTCACCGTCACCGGCGTGATCAGCTACCTGCAGGTCTTCACGCAGATCCGGGCGATGAGCTCCGGCGGCACCGGCGGTCCGCTCAACAGCACGATCTCGCTGGTGCTCTATGTCTACCAGCAGGCGT
>JADLGF010000142.1 GCA_020849415.1 Thermomicrobiales bacterium | reverse complement strand
TGCGCATCAAGGGCTACGAGATCAACAGCCACAAGGCGGGCGCCGGTTCGTACCGGGCGCCGGGAGCGCAGCAGGCCTCGATGGCGATCGAATCGGCCGTCGATGATCTGGCGGCGGAACTCGGGCTTGACCCGTTCGAGATTCGGCTCAAGAACTGCGCCGAGGAAGGCGACCTTCGCCCGAACGGCGGCGCCTGGCCACGCATCGGGCTGAGGGAGACGCTGGAGGCGCTGCGCGAGCACCCACTCTGGCAGAACCGCTCTGAATCGAAGGCGAAGGGACGCGGCCTCGGTATCGCAGTTGGCGGCTGGCCGGGCGGCATCGAGCCGGCGACGGCGATCTGCCGCCTTGAAGCCGATGGCACCTTCACGATCGTGCTCGGTTCGGTCGATCTCAGCGGCACCAACACCACCTTCGCGCAGATCGTTGCTGAGGAACTTGGACTCGACGCGTCTGACCTGCGGATCGTGACCGCCCCGACGGACAGCGCTCCCTTCGCGGGCGGCACCGGCGGCTCGAAGATCACCTACACGGTCGGCGCGGCGGTCAAGAAGGCCGCCGAGGACACCCGGCAGCAGGTGCTCAACATCGCCGCCGAGCAACTGGAGGTCTCCGCGGACGACCTAGAGCTCGTCGGTGGCAAGATCAACGTCAAGGGCGTTCCCGGCAGCAGCATGACGCTCAAGCAGGTCGCCGGCCTCTCGCTCAGCACCGCCAACGAGCACGAACCGGTGCTCGGCAAGGGCTCCTCCTCCATCACAGAGAGCGCCCCGGGCTTCGCGGTGCACCTCGTCGAGGTCGAAGTCGATGATCTGACCGGCGTCGTCCGTCCGACCGCGTACGTGGCGGCGCAGGACGTCGGATTCGCGCTCAACCCGCTGCTCGTCGAGGGGCAGGTGCAGGGTGCGGTCGGGCAGGGGCTCGGCTGGGCGTTGTACGAGGGGATGGTCTTCGATGACGCCGGTCAGCTGATGACCGCGACGTTGATGGATTACACCCTGCCGAAGGCCGACATGATCCCGCCGATGGAGATCATCCTGGTCGAGGTGCCCGCCGAACTCGGGCCGTACGGCGCCAAGGGGATCGGTGAGCCGCCGGCGATTCCGGGACCGGCGGCGGTCGCGAACGCGATCAAGGACATTACCGGCGTGCGAGTCGATCGCCTGCCGATCAAGCCGGAGTCGCTGGCCGAGAAGCTCTGGGAGTCATCCGCGGCCGATTAGTAGTCAAAGCGAGTGATCACTACGAACCGGCCGGCGGGTTACCCGCCGGCCGGTTCGCTCTTCGCGGTCGTACGCGGTAAATTGTCCGCAACGCGTCGCTGGAAGCGGAATGCGCAGCCTGTTGCAATGAAGGGTCATCACCGGTGCTGACCGAGCTGCTGATTCGTGATTTTGCCATCATCGAGGAACTCGCCCTCTTCTTCGGTCCGGGGCTGAATTCGTTGACGGGCGAAACCGGCGCCGGCAAGTCGATCGTCATCGATGCCTTGGGCGCGGCGCTGGGCGAGCGAACTGGCAGCGATGTCGTCCGTTCTGGCGCGAGAAGGGCGGTCGTCGATGCGGTCTTCGAGTTTCCGGATGGCGTTGATCCAGAAATCAACGCCGTTCTCGATGACGCCGGCGTGCATCCTGATGACGATCGCCTGATCCTCTCGCGTGAGATCGGCGCGAACGGCCGCGGTGTCGCGCGGGTCAACGGACGTCAGGTCACCGTTGCCACCCTGCAGGGCTTGGGGCAGCGGTTGGTCGACATCCACGGACAGAGTGAGCACCTTTCACTCCTTCGCGCCGACGAACAGCTGCTGATACTCGATCGCTTCGCGGGCACGCTCGATCTCCGGAGTGATTTCGGCGAACTGGTGCGAGACGTGCGGCGGTCGCGAAACCGGATCGAGGAGATCGAATCGGGATCGCGCGATCGCGCCCAACGCGCCGATCTGCTGCGTTTCCAGGCGGAGGAGATCGCCGCCGCCGAGTTAAGCCCGGGTGAGGAAGACGCGCTCGTCAACGAACGGCGATTGCTCGAATCCACTGGCCGGGTGCTCGATGACGCCAACGATGCGCTGGCCCTGCTGGTTGGCGCCGAACTTGAGGGGGAAGCGCCGGCCATCCCGACCCTGCGCCGGGCGATTCAGCTCGTGCAGGAACTGGCTCAGATTGACCCGGCGGTGGCGCCGCTCGCGGAACGCTTCGGCGAGCAACTTTACCTGCTCGAAGATGGCGCGGCAGAGTTGCGTGCCTATCGTGACTCGGTGGAACCCGATCCGGAGCGGCTCGAAATTGTGGCCGACCGGATCGATCTACTGCAGCGGCTCAAACGGAAGTACGGAGCCACCATCGAAGCGGTAATGGCGTTCGGGGAGGCGGCCCAGGCCGAACTCGAATCGCTGACCGGCGGTGAACAGGATATCGATGCGTTGCGAGAACGACTCGCTGAGCGGGAGCGGGACGCCGCTGGATTAGCAGAACGCCTGAGCGCGCGCCGGACGGCGGCTGCTTCCGTACTCGCGGCAGGCGTGGCCGGGTCGATCCACGAACTGCGCATGGGCCGGGCGACAATCACCATCGATGTAGCGCGCCAGACCTCGGATGATGGCTTGCCGATGCCGAACGGCGAACAGGTCGCGTTCGATGAGAGCGGCGTCGATCGCGTCGCGTTCCTGCTGTCCGCCAACGCCGGCGAAACGCCCAAGCCGCTCGGCAAGGTTGCCTCCGGCGGCGAAACCGCCCGGATCATGCTGGCGATCAAATCGATCCTCGCCGCGTCGGATACGACCCCGGCGCTGGTTTTCGATGAAGTCGATACCGGGGTGGGCGGGCGCTCGGGGCAGGTCGTGGGCGAGAAACTCTGGAGCCTGACCAACGGACACCAGGTGATTGTGATCACACACTTGCCGCAGATCGCCGCCTTTGCCGACCGTCACTTCCGGATCGCGAAGCGGGAGATCGACGATCGCACCGTCACCGAAGTGGTCGAGATCGAAGGCTGGCCGCGCGTCGAGGAGATCGCCGCCATGCTTGGGGGCCTCGATCCGACCAGCGCCATGATCGAAAGCGCTCACGAATTGATCGAAGCCGCCGAATCCTGGAAACAGCAGCACCAGGTTGCGGCCGGTTAGGGCGACTCCGCCCGTATAATTCGGCCTGACGCGCCGGCTCATGACCAGCGCCGGTGAGCCAGCACGATGAAAGGACCTGTAACCATGCAACCGAGTATGAAGATGATCCAGCAGATGCAGAATCGGCTGGCCAAGATTCAGCAGGAACTCGAGGAGACCGAGATCGAGGGCAGCGCCGGTGGTGGCGCGGTCAAGGTGATCGTCAACGGGCAGCGTGAGTTCCGCAGCATCAGCATCGATCCCGATTTCGTCGATCCGGACGATGTCGAAATGCTGGAAGAGACGGTCGCGGCGGCGATCACCGACGCCATGACGCGCGCCCAGAAGCTGAGCGAAGAGAAGATGGGCGCCCTCACCGGCGGCATGAAGATCCCCGGACTCGGTTTCTAACCGCCACCAGCCCATGGCGATCAACCGCGGCGTTCCGATCGATTTCTTTCTCGATGACGAGGTGCGGCTGCGCAAGCCGCACCCGTGCGGGAGTGTCGACTGGACGGTCGTCCGCCTCGGTGCTGATATCGGCATTCGCTGCCAGGGGTGCGGCCGGCGGGTGTTACTGCCGCGGCGCACGCTGGAGAAACGGATCAAGATGTTCCTGAAGCGCGGTCCCGCCTATGAGGCCGCGCTTGCGGCGATCGAAGCGCACGAGGCGGCGCAAACAACCGGTGACGCTGAATTGGCGACCGGATCATGAGCGCCGGTCCCTTCGAGCCACCCAGCTATCCCCACCTGGCGGAAGAATCAGAACTCTTCCTCACGCCACCACCGCCGCGACAGGAAGCGCGCGCAACGTTCACCAGCATGCTGCGCGGCGGTTTTCTCCGCCTCTGGATCGCGCAGGCGCTGTCGCAGACGGCCAATAACGTCGTCAATTTCGCCCTGCTGCTGCTCGTCACGCAGATCATCGAAACCCACGGCGTCACGCAGGCGAATACGGCGATCAGCCTGGTGATTCTCGCTTTCTCCCTGCCGGCGGTGCTCTTCGGCCCGCTCGCCGGCGTAATGGCCGACCGGTGGGACCGGCGCCTGATGATGGCGTCAATGAACGCGCTCCGCGCCATCTCGGTTATTTCGTTCCTGATCCTGAATCCGCAGTGGCACGTCGGCTGGATTCTCGCCGGGGTCTACACGCTCACCTTCATTTTCGGCATCGCCGGCCAGTTTTTCGCGCCGGCGCTCGGGGCGAGCATTCCCGATCTGGTGCCGCGCAACCAGCTGATCCAGGCGAACGCGCTCTTCAATCTCACTTTCACCGCCGCGCAATTGGCCGGCTTCGCCACGATTGGCCCGCTCCTGGCCAAGGTCCTTGGACTCGACCGCCTCTTCGAGCTGGCGGCGGTGGTGTTCGTGGTCTGTACCGTGCTGGTCCTGACGATCCAGCAGAAACCGAAAGCTGAGCAAGATGGGGTCACCGGCTCGGAAGCGAGCCGGAAGGTGCTGGCGGACGTTAAGGAGGGCCTGCGCTATATCCTCGACGATCCCTACCTGATCAAGGCGATCGCTTACCTCACCATCGCGCAATCGACCTTCCTGATGGTGGCGGCGCTCGGCCCGACCTTCATCACCACGCGCATCGGCATGCCGAAGGAGGACATCGGCTACCTGGTGGCGCCGGCCGGACTCGGCGTTTTCGCCGGAGTGTTGCTGGTGCCGATGGCGGCGCGCCGATTCGATCGCAGCCTGCTGATCGATACCGCGCTGACAGCGGCCGGACTCATGCTGCTCTGCCTGGCGATCAGCCCATCGGTGCTCGATTGGCTCTGGCCGGATGGCGCGGCGCCGAACAGCGCCAAGACGATCGTGGCGGCGTTCTTCGCATCGCTGCTGGGCATGGCGAACGCCTTCGTGCTCGTGCCGAGTCAGACGCTGCTGCAGGAACGTTCGCACGAACGGATTCGGGCGCGGGTCTACGCGACGTTCTTCGCGATCTCGAATTCGGTCGCCTTCGCGCCGATCTTTTTCGCGGCGGCCTCGGCCGATCTCTTCGGTGTCACCGAGGTGCTGACGGCGATCGCCCTCCTCGTGATTCTGATCGGGGTGGGAGGATCGCTTTCGCGCACCGTCGAGGAGCGGGCGCGGTGGAACCGGCCGCGCATGTTGCACCGCGAGGGTCCGGAGGCGATTCAGGCGGTCAAGCCCAAGCCGCCGAAGCGTCTCCGCGGTTGATCAGCAGATCGAGCAGCGCCATCCGGATGTAGACGCCGTTGTGCGCCTGCCGGAAGTAGGCGGCGCGGGGATCGGCATCGACCTCGGTGGCGATTTCGTCCACACGCGGCAGCGGGTGCATGATGATGGCGTCCGACTTCATCCGGTCGAGACTCGCCTGATCGATCACGTACGCGCCCTTGGCGGCGGCGAAATCGGCCGCCGATTCGAACCGTTCCTTCTGGATGCGGGTCTGATAGACGACGTCAACTTCTGCCAGCGCCGCGTCGAGATCGGGCTCGTCGTGATAGCTGACGCCGGCATCGCTCAGCGCCAGTTTGACATCGTTGCGCATCGGCGCGGTCGGTGGATTGACGAAGAGGATCTCGGCGTTCTTCGTTTCGCGCAGCAGCAGCGCCAGGGAGCGGGCGGTGCGGCCGTACTTGAGATCACCGACCAGCGCGACCTTGAGACCATCGACCCGACCGAGTTCGTGGCGAATCGTGTAGAGATCGAGCAGCGCCTGGGTCGGATGCTCGCCGGGACCATCGCCGGCGTTCAGCACCGGCACGCCGGATACGGCGGCCGCCCGTTCGGCGGCGCCCTGTTCGTGGTGGCGGATCACGATCGCGTCGGCGTAGCCGTTCACAATCCGGATGGTGTCTTCCACCGTCTCGCCCTTGATCGCCGAGGAGAATTCACGCGCGTTCTCGGTGCTGATCACGCTGCCGCCGAGCCGCTGCATGGCCGATTCGAAGCTGAGCCGGGTGCGCGTGGATGGTTCGTAGAAAAGGGTCGCCAGAATCCGGCCGTCGAGGCGCTTGGCGGTGCGGGGCAGGGTGCGCATCAGATCGGCGTGCGCGAAGATCGATTCGAGATCGAGGCGGGTGAACTGGCTGACGGCGACGATGTGTTGAAGCGGCACGGTGGCTCCTTTGATCAGCGCGGTTCGGCGAAACCGCCAGCCAAGTATAGTGTGCCGGTGCTGATGATCAGGTGTTTTCGAGGGAAGTGACGTGGCGTTCGAGCGATTGGGTGAACGGGTCGGGTACGTTCCGGGCGGCGTGAATGTCGGGGTGGTGCGGGGAGAATCCGGCGCCGCGATCATGATCGACGCCGGCATCAACGAAACCAACGGCAAGAAGGTGCTGAAGAGCATTCGTGAGGAGCTCGGGGCTGAGGTGGTGGCGATCGTGACCACGCACGGTCACGCCGACCATTTCGGGGCGAACGCGGTGGTCGTGAAGCGAAGCGGCGCCAAGGTCTACGCGCCGGAGATCGACGAGGTTTTCCTGCGCTACCCCTTCCTGCAGCCGGCGATGCTCTTCGGCGGCGCCGATCCCGCGGAACCATTGCGTACGCCGTTTCTGCTCGCCCATGCCAGCCCGGTCGATGTCGTGTATGGCAACGGCCCGTTGAAGATCGATGGCGTCACGCTCGAAGTCGTCGATCTGGGCGGTCACTCACCCGGTCAGAAGGGGATCCTGGTCGACGGTGTCTTCTTCTGCGCCGATGTCGTGCTGCCGGCGACGGTGCTCGAAAAGTACCGGATTCCGTATCTCTATTCGGTCACCGATCATCTCCAAGCGTTCGAACGGGCGCTGGCGGTGGAGCACCAAGTGGCGATGCCGGGACACGGCCCGCTCCGCCGTGACCTTCCGATCGCGATCGAGGAAAACCGCTCACTGGTGCACCAGGTGCTGGAAGCGACGCTCGATCTCCTGGCCGAACCGGGGAGCACCGAGC
>JADLGF010000141.1 GCA_020849415.1 Thermomicrobiales bacterium | reverse complement strand
GGCAGCCGGGCAACGACGCCTGCGGGCATGATCGAGCGACGATCGGGCGGGAGAGTGGCAACACTCCGGATTCGTTTCGTCGTTGCGCTCCGTTCCCGTTGAGCGGGTCCATCGCAGTAGTCAGGTGGCTACGGCCAGGTCAAGCGGCAGCGAACAACGAAGCTGCACACGGAGGTATCGAAGTACATGGCAATGCATCGTCGGGCCGAACTCCGAGAGCTCACTGAGCGCTACATGGCCGGAGGAATGAGCCGCCGGCAATTCCTTGCCGCCGTTTCCGCCCTGGCGGCGACGGTCAGTTTCGCCACGCATGGCCTGAGCGCCAGCGCCCAGGAAGGCGACCGCAAGATCCGCACGCTCCGCATTCTCTCCAACCCGCAGGCCAACTCTCCGGAAGAATTCGAATCTTCCACCCTTTCGGCCAATCAGATTTCGCAGCTCGGCCTGACCGTCGAACTCGATGTTCAGCCGAACGAGCAACTCTCGAACACCGTTTGGTACGAACGCGACGTCTGGGACATGACGGCGTGGCAGATGGTCGGCCGGCCGGAGCGCCTCGATCCGGATGAGTTCATCGTCAATCTCTTCTCCAGCGGGAATGCCGAGAACGGCTACAACTTCGTTGGCTACATCAACCCGACCTACGATGAGGTTGCCCAGGCCCAGCGCGCCGAGGTCGATCTCGACGCCCGGCAGGCCCTCGTCTGGGAGACCCAGGCGATCGTTTCCAACGATCAGCCGTACGTCTTCTGGGCTTACCCGGACGCGCAGTTCGCCTACAACCACACCGTTTGGGATCCGGCGACGATCGTCGACGCCAAGGGCATCGGCATCAAGAACTACTGGACCTTCGTCGGTGGTACACCGCTCGGGGACCAGACTGACTTCATCCTCAACTGCCTCGTCAACGTCACCGCGATCAACCCGTTCTACATCTCGGGCGGCGTCGATTCCTGGGTGACCGACCTCATCTACGATCGTGTGATGCGGGTCGGCGCGGATGGACTGCCGACGCCCTCGGCGGCGGAATCGGTTGAATGGGTCGACAACCTTACCTGCAACGTCACCCTCAAGGAGGGGCTCACCTTCCACGACGGCGCTCCGGTGACGCCGGAAGACATCGTCTTCTCCTTCACTGCGCCCTCCGGCGATATGGTGCCGATGTACAAGCCGTTCGTGGCGTCGATCGAATCGATCTCCTACGAAGGCAATGTGATCACCTTCAAGCTCGTTGCGCCGAACGCCGCGTTCGAAACCTCGAGCCTCTCGAAGCTGAACATCGTGCCGAAGCACATCTGGGAGCCGATCCTGGCCGAGCTCGAGGCGAACGGTCAGATCGCCGAGGCGCATCAGGAAGACGCGCCGGTTGGTTCCGGTCCGTACAAGTTCAGCAACTGGGCCCGCTCGCAGGAGCTCATCCTCGAGGCCGTGCCGGATCACTACGCCGCGCCGAAGGCGACGCGCTGGATCCTCCGCGACATCCCGAACGTGGCGGCGGCGCTCGGCGGCCTGCAGGCCGGCGAGATCAACTTCCTCTCCGACTACACGGGTGACCCGCAGCTGCTCCAGCAGACGATCCAGTCGTCCTCAGACATGCTGACGCTGGTTTCGACCACCCAGGTCGGCTTCAAGTTCCTCGCGCCGAATCATCGCCGCCCGCCGTTCGGCGATCAGGCCTTCCGCCTCGCGATGTCGGTCGCGGTCGGCAAGGACCAGATCGTGGCGAACATCTACAAGGGCTTCGCGTCGGTTGCCAACTCGGTCGTTTCGAAGGCGCTCGAGTTCTGGCACAACACCGATATCGAGCTCTACGACGTGTCCGACATCGAAGGCGCCAAGGCGATCCTTCAGGCGGCGGGATACGAGTGGGACGCCGATGGCGCGCTCCTCTACCCGGCTGGAACCACCGAAACGCTCTAGTCCGCGCGTTTCGCCGAACTGGTCTGGCGCGCCCGGGAACTACCTGGGCGCGCCACCCGTCCCACCAGCGTTCTTAACCGCCTGGCAGTGACGCATCGGTCGTCGCTGGCCGACCATGTGCCCCCGGCCGCATCAGGAATCCAGGAATGCTGAGAGCCCGACTCGTTTATCTCATCAGTCGCCTCGGTCAGATGTTGATTGTCCTCTGGGCGATTGCGACGATCCTCTTTTTGATGTTCCGGCTCATGCCGGGATCGCCGCTGACGGCGTACATCGATCCAACCTTCACCGAGGAGCAGGCGGAGATCATTCGCCGGCAGTTCGGTCTGGATCAGCCGCTCATTGTGCAGTACGTCAAATACCTGACAAATCTGGTTCAGGGCAATCTTGGCGTTTCGTTCTTCCAGAAGAAGCCGGTTTGGGACCTCCTGATGGATGTCTTCCCGAACACGATCCTGCTCACCGGCACGGCGATCGTGGTCGCCTACATCTACGGTGTGGTCTTCGGATCGATCCTCGCCTGGAAGCGCGGCAGCGTTTTCGAGAGCACAGGCCTCCTCGGCACGCTGATGACCCGCGCCGCGCCCGAGTTCTTCGTCGGAATGCTCTTTCTCTCGATCTTCTCGTTCAAACTCAGGTGGTTTCCATCATCGGGCATATCCAAACCGGGAACGGTGTTCGATTCGATCTGGCAGCAGCTGGCCTCCGGCGACTTCTGGATGCACCTGATCCTGCCAGCGCTCACCCTTGCCATTTACCTGCAAGGCCTGCCGACCCTCCTCATGCGCAACTCGATGCTCGAAGTGCTCGATGAGGACTACGTGATCATGGCGCGCATGAAGGGGCTGCCGGAGTGGCGGATCATGCTCCAGCACGCCGCCCGCAACGCCATGCTCCCGATCGTGACCGCCATGACCCTCGGCGTCGGCTACGCGGTCGGCGGCAACGTGGTGATCGAAACGATCTTCAGCTGGCCCGGTATCGGCCGCATGCTCGTGCGTTCGGTCGCCGCGCGCGACTATCCGTTGGCGCAGGGCGCCTTCTTGCTGATCGCCGTCGTGATTGTGGTGATGAATTTCGTGGCCGATGTGCTCTACTCCTTCCTCGATCCCCGGGTCTCGACCAAGCGCCAGGAGGTGGGGTAGATGGCCGCGACGATTCCCGCGCCCCGGGCGCAAAAAGCCAGCCGCTTCAAATGGTTGCGCGGCCCTATTGCACCATTG
>JADLGF010000140.1 GCA_020849415.1 Thermomicrobiales bacterium | reverse complement strand
TCCTCGACCTTGGCTTTTGAATCCCCGAAAACGCCCTCGGCCTTCGACCTGGCGTCTTCGAACGCGCCCTCGGCTTTGGCCCTGGTGTCTTCGAAGACTTCACCGGTCTTCGCCTTCGCATCCTCGAACGCACCCTCGGCCTTGGTCTTTGCGTCCTCGAACGCGCCCTCAGCCTTGGTTTTCGCGTCCTCGAACGCGCCTTCAGCCTTGGCCTTGGTGTCCTCGAAGACTTCCCCGGTTTTCGCCTTCGTTTCTTCGAAAACGTCCTCCGCCTTGGTCTTCGCCTGATCGGCCGCCTTCGAGGCCTGATCGACGGTCTTGTTCACGGTCGTGCTCGCGCTCTCCGCGGTTTTTGAGAAAATGCCCTTGATCTTGTCGAGGAACCCGGCCATCGAATCTCTCCCCGAACGCCGGCTGACGTTCACGAAATGCATGCGGTCCTAATGGCGACCGGCCGCCACCCATCGTACATGTGGATAATACGTTAATCTGCAATTGTCCGCATTGAACGGCAAATCCCGGCCGCATCCGCCGATTCGCCGGCGCACATCGGCTCGATTCGATCACCATTCCGTCAAGCGGCGTTGCCGGATCGTCCGAGTTTTCCCTCGATCAAAAACAGGAACGCCGGGTTGCGCATTCTCGCAACCCGGCGTTCCAATCAATGCGGTGTCGATCGTGCTTACTTCTTCTTGTCGTCGTCGCTGTCACCGAACATCGACTTCGCCTTGTCGACGAGGCCGCCGAACTTGTCGCCGGCGTCGGAGAGCGCCTGGGAGACCTTGTCGGAAAGCTGCTCGCCCTCCGCTTCGGCCTTGGCCTTGGCTTTCTCCATCTCGCCCTCGGCTTTGCCACGGGCAGCGGCAATCTCGCCTTCGGCGCGACCCTTGTGCTTTTCGGCGTCGGACTTGACGCTGTCGACAGCATCGTTGACCGAATCACGCACCTTGTCTGCGGTTTCGCTAACGCGGGACTTGAGATCGTCTCCGTTCATGGAGTACCCCCTTCCAGGATCGAACGCCGGTTCCGGCATCGGGCCGACGCTCGAATCATAAGCTGATCGAATCATCGGAGGCGTTTTCCGGGCGACGCATCAGGCTACAAGGGGTATTGGGCATGGCTGCAACGAGCGAACGTCAGGTCGGTGACCGATTGGCCCAAGCCCGCCGAAAGTGGGGTATCATGCGGGAGAAAATGTGCCAGACTTCCCGCTTTGCGTAGTCGTTTGTCGCTGCCATCATCAGGAGGGTGCGACCACCAATGTTCCGATGTAAAGTCTGCGGCTGGATTCACGACGGCGCGACCCCGCCCGATGCTTGTCCATCGTGCGGCGCCTCGCCCGATCGATTCCGCGCCATGAATACCGAAGAAGTCGATCTCGCCATCCAGGCCTTCCAGAATGAAGGCGCGGTTGGCCAGGGCTTCGATGTCGATGTGGAGGATACCCGTCGCATCCGCCTGCTCGCCTTCGTCGATGCGTCCTTCTTTTCGCCCTATATGCGCCGGGCCGGCAAGCGCTATCAGCTCTTCACCGGCGACGCGCAGTGGTTCTCGGACAACATCCCGTGCATGACGGCCTGTCCGAGCCACACCGACATCTCGCGGTACATCGCGCTCATCGCCGATGGCCGCTATTCCGACAGCTACGAACTCAATCGCGAGCACAACGTGTTCCCCGGCTGCCTGGGCCGCATGTGCGCCCGGCCGTGCGAGGAAGCGTGCCGCCGCAAGGAAGTCGATGCCCCGATCGGCATCTGCTACCTGAAGCGCGTCGCTTCAGATTTCCGCGGTGAATCGCGCCGAGATGTTCCCGGCTTGCCGAACGGCATGCGCGCCGCCGTTATTGGCGCTGGCGTTTCGGGCCTCACCACCGCACGCCAACTCGCCCGCAAGGGGTACGAGGTCGAGATCTTCGAGAAGTTCCCGGTGCCGGGCGGCGTGATGTGGACCGGCGTGCCGGAATGGCGCCTGCCGCGCGACATCGTGATGGAAGAGGTCGAGCAGATTCTCGATCTCGGCATCCGGGTTCACTTCAACACCGAGATCGGCAAGGATCGCTCCTTCCAATCACTCGTCGAAGATTACGAAGTTGTCGTGATGGCGAACGGCTGCCAGATCGCAACCGGCCTCGGCATTCCGGGCGAGGAACTGGACGGGGTCGTTTCCGGCCTGCAATTCCTCGAGGATGTCAATCTCGGTCAGAAAGACGTCTGGGTACCGAAGCGAGTCGTGACCGTCGGTGGTGGTTTCACCTCGATGGACTGTGTGCGCACGGTCGTCCGCATGGGCGCCGACGTGTCGATCATGACCTACCGCCGCTCGATCCAGGAGATTCCGGTCGACGAGATCGAAATCGAGGAAGCCGAAATCGAGGGCGTCGAAATCCAGTTCATGGTCTCGCCGACCCGGGTAGTCGGTGACGAGAACGGTAAGGTGATCGGCCTCGAGGTCGTGCGCAACGAACTCGGCGCGCCCGATGCCCGCGGTCGCCGCCGGCCGGAACCGGTCGCCGGCTCCGAGTACATCATCCCGTGCGAAATGGTGCTTGTCGCCATCGGCCAAAAGCAGGACGACGCCTTCCTCGGCGACATGCTGCCGAATCGCGACCGCCGCGGCGTGCCCTTCCTCGATGAGAATCTCCGCACCGAACTCCCGAACGTCTGGGCGGTCGGCGACTTCGTGATCAACCCGACCAACTTCATCTCCGCCATCGGCGAAGGCCGGCGCGTGGCCGAAGCGATCGACCGCGCCCTGCGTGGTACGAGGCCGCTGGTCAAGGAGATGGAAATCACGCGCGGTCCGACCGAGTACGTCTCGACGCCGAACACCCTTCTTTCGGAAGGGATCGCCGAGTGGTCGCTCACCTCGATGAGCCGCCGCCTGGTCTGGGGTGATGACTACTCCGGCGTCGGCCGGCAGACGATGCCGTCGCTTTCGGCGATCGACCGCGGCATGCGCACCGGTGACACCACCCTCGAAGTCGAGATGGGCTACTCGAAGCCGATCGGATTCGAGGAAGCGAAGCGCTGCCTGCAGTGCCAGCTCAACATCTTCATTGATGGCAACCGCTGCATTCTCTGCAATGGCTGTGTCGATGCCTGCCCGCACCAGTGCATCGAAATGATTTCGCCCGAGCGGATTCACTCGATCGACGGCGATGTGGAACTGGCCGAAATGGCCCGGGCTGAACTCGGCCCGTTCGGCGCCGCCATGGTGATCGACGAGCGCTCCTGCATCCGCTGCGGCATCTGCGTCGACTGGTGCCCGACCGAGTGCCTGACGATGGATCACTTCCGCCTCACCCCGGCGGGTGAACGTGAATCGGTCGATCTCTCGGTGCTCGCCGCATCCCGATAAGGATTCCGATCAAGCCGCTGCTTCGCCAACTGGTGAAGCGGCGGCTTTTTCGTATCACGCACATGTCAGGGAGACGCCATGACCACCGACGATCGCCGCGCCACCGTTTGCCTCACCTTCGATTTCGATTCGATTTCGGTCTGGATCGGTCCGCATGCAGCGCGGTCGCCGAGCATGATCTCGCGCGGTGAATTCGACGTGATCGGAGTGGAGCGGATTCTGTGCCTGCTCGATCGGGAGCAGATTCCCGCCACCTTCTTCATCCCCGGTCACACGGTCGAGACCTTCCCCGATTCGGTCCGCGCCATTCTCCGGGCGGGGCACGAAGTTGGGCACCACGGTTACCTGCACGAGAATCCGGTCACGCTCGAACCCGCCGAGGAGCGCCGCGTGCTCGAACGGGGACTGGAATCGTTCGAAAAGGTGGTCCAGGTCCGCCCCACCGGCTACCGCTCGCCCGCCTGGGATAACAGCGAACAGACGATCGATCTCCTCCTCGAATACGGATTTGCCTACGAGTCATCGTTGATGGGCGATGATTTCACTCCATACTGGTGCCGGAGCGGCGATCAGCTCGATCTCGACGGTCCGTACCGGTTCGGGACGCCGGTCGATCTGGTCGAGCTGCCGGTCTCGTGGATTCTCGATGACCATCCACACTTCGAGTTCTACCGATCCAGCCGGGGTCGGGCCGATGGACTCTCCGCGCCCTCGAAGGTGAAGGAGATCTGGCTCGGCGAATTCGCCTTCATGCATCGCGATGTGCCGGACGGCGTCTTCACGCTCACCATGCACCCGCAGGTGATCGGCCACGGCCACCGGATGCTGATGCTGGAAGAGGTCGTGACGGCAATCAAGGCATACGAAGGGGTCGTTTTCTCCACCACCGACGATGCCGCCGCCCGCTTCCGCGAGAAAAACACCATTCAGTAGCGGAATGCACCGAGACGTCGTAGGGTTGCGGACGTAAGATCCGCAACCCTACCCCTATTGGTGGCATAGGGAGACCCGCCAGTGATCACGTATCTAACGGTTGACAACGGTTACCAACCGTTGGTTTAGATACCATTCCGGACCTTTAGCCAGACGAGATATGTTCCTGAACGCTTGACATCCCCGATAGGCCCTCTATCATAGCCCTAGGGTCAATTCGCGTTGACCGTCGCGACATTACGTGTATTCCGTTCCGGTCCTGGAGGATCATACCGATGCTTACCATCACTTCGGCCGCGGCCGATCAACTGAAGTCATTCCTCACCGAGCAGGGCACGCCCGATCACGCGCTGCGCGTGTTCGTGGCCCCGGGCGGGTGCTCGGGTCTTCAGTACGGCATGACGATCGAGGAGTCCGCGGATGAAGGGGACGAGATCATCGAGGCCGGCGGCGTCCGGTTGATGGTCGACACCTTCAGCGCCATGTACCTCGGCGGCGCCGAGGTTGACTACGTGAACTCGCTCATGGGCGGTGGTTTCACCGTTCGCAACCCGAACGCGGTTGCCGGCTGCGCCTGCGGCCACTCGTTCCAGACCGAGGAACAGGAACAAACCCACCACGGCTGCGGCTGCAGCTAGGCGCTGATCCCCGCGTCCGGTTTCGGCCGGTGAACCGATTCTGCGTTCACCGGCCGCTGCCAACTTTCCCCGAGTCATCTCCAGCGATCGGCGGAACGATGACTTGCATTTTCATAAGAAACGTGGTATATTCTTCCGGTTGCGCGAGCGCCCCTGGCCTCGCGCCGATGTCCACCGTTCTTTCGTTGTTCCGCGCGCACATTCGCGCCCGGCGCCTGCAAACCGCTACCGGGCAGTTACGGACGCTTCGGGGATTCGCTCAGGAATCCCTGTGGTCTGGGTAAGCGCGCTGCCCGAATCACACGTACTGCCCGTTTTACCAGGAGGCCGCCACATGACCGACAACAACGATTTCGATGTTTCCAAGATCGACGAACTCGCCCTGGATAACATCTCCGCCGACGACAAAGTCGCGATTCCCGATGAAATCTCGACCCAGCTCGCGGAAGCTGAAGACGAACCCGAAGTCGATCTCGAACGGGATCTCGATGTCCTCCAGCGACTCGATCCCAACTTCATCAACGATCCGGTTCGGCTCTACCTGCGCGAGATTGCCGAAACCCCGCTGCTGACCCACGATCAGGAAATCGACCTCGCCAAGCGGGTCGAGGCGGGCGATCAGGACGCCACCCAGCGCTTCGTGCGCGCCAACCTGCGTCTCGTCGTCTCCATCGCCAAGCGCTACGTCAACCGTGGCCTGACGCTGCTCGACCTGATTCAGGAAGGCAACATCGGCCTTATGCGCGCCGTGCAGAAGTACGACTGGCGCAAGGGTTTCCGCTTCAGCACCTACGCGACCTGGTGGATTCGCCAGGCGATCACCCGCGCCATCGCGGACCAGAGCCGGACGATCCGTCTCCCGGTCCACATGGGCGATTCGATCTCGCGCTACCGTAAGACCCTCAACCTCCTCGCCCAGGAGCTCGGCCGCCAGCCGACCCCGGAAGAGGTCGCCGAGGCGATGAGCGTGCAGCCGGAGAAGATCCAGCAGATCGTCCAGGCCGCGCAGCGCACGATTTCGCTCGAAACGCCGATCGGCAGCGAGGATGAGACGAGCCTCGGCGACCTGATCGCCGACGAGGTCTCCGAGACCCCGTACGACGCCGCCAGCGAGGCGATGCTTAAGCGCGATGTCAACGAGGCGCTCGATCGGCTGACCCCGCGCGAGAAGCTGGTGCTTCAGCTGCGGTTCGGGCTTGGTCATGGTCACCAGCACACGCTGGCTGAAGTCGGCGAGCAGCTGCAGATCAGCCGAGAGCGGGTTCGCCAGATCGAGAATGAAGCGCTGCAGAAGCTCCGCCGCATCGACGGCGAGCGTCTCTTCGCCTACCACCAGGAACTGTAATTCCGTTGGTGAAAGGCCATTGGACACGAAGTCCGATGCTGAAGACGGAAGTGGCTCCGCCACTTAGCGGCCGCCTGGACCAGCCTTAAGCGTCGGAGATGCTTCCATCCCTAGCCTGTGGCTTCGAGCCACAGGGGAAGCCGAACGCAGTTAAACATCGAGTAAACGGCGGGCCGTCATCGACCCGCCGTTTTTCATGCCCGCTGTTTGACGCGCCCCGCAGTCAGCCGTCATAATCCGCGATCTTGCTCGACGAAGCTGTCGTGATCGGTCAAAGGAGACGGGCACGTGTTTGCATTGCTGCGGGTTCG
>JADLGF010000139.1 GCA_020849415.1 Thermomicrobiales bacterium | reverse complement strand
TTTCGCTAAAGAAGACCCGAATCCCCTGGTCGGCCAGGAACGATTCGATGCCCGGTCGCCGGATCGGCGGATCGACCGTCGCGTCGAGCACCGCCGGCCGGTAGGCGCATTCCGGCAACCAGATCGCTTTCGGATCACGACCGAACCAGCGCCGGTAGGTGGCGACGCCCGTCGCCAGTTGCCCGTAGATCGAGGAATCGCGCGAAAGCAACGGCAGATAGCCGTGCGTGGCGGCGCTGGTGGCGATCTCGATCAGCCCCTCGTCCTGCAGCTTGCCGAACGCCGCCAGCACGTTCCGGTCGAAGCGATCGCGGAAACTGGTCAGCTTGCGCGCGTACCAGTGGTGATAGAACCGGGCGAGACCAGCCATTTCGAGATCACCGGCCTCTTCGAAGCGGGTGATGTCGGCGGCCGCCCAGGCGGCGCGCTCGGAGGCGTAGTGAATGAAGTGCTCGATGATCAGCGGATCGCCGAGCTGCTCGGCCAGGATCGGCGTGATCCCGATCGTCAGCCGGTACGGCACCCCCTCGTCCCGCAGATCGTAGAGCGCATCGAGGAGCGGCAGGTAGGTCTCGGCCATCGCCTCGTGCACCCACTCTTCGCCGTGCGGCCACATTCCCGCCTGACGGGCGTAAGGCAGATGCGAGTGAAGCACGAAGGTGAATGCGCCGTGGGTTAGTTCGGACATGGTGGCTTACTCCTGATGCAATGGGTGCGCGGTTCCAGGCGCCGTGTAATCGTACGGATCGAATCCTTCAGTGGGGCTGGCAGCGGGAATGCGATCGTAGAGTGCGGCGAAGTAGCGCAGGCCGCCCGCCAAACCGGGATCGAGCGCGTCGTCCCGATAGCGCCAGCCCCAGTTCCCCAGCGCGGCGCCCGGCACGTTCATGCGGGCGTCGCTCCCGAGCCGCAGGACATCCTGCAACGGCACGATCGCCAGGTCGGCGACCGAACCAAAAGCGACCCGGATGAAGTCCCAGGCGATATCACTGCCATCTTTGCCGAGATAGGCGCGGACCCGTTCCCGGGAATCCCAATCGAGGCTGTCGAACCAGCCAACCGTGGTGTCGTTATCGTGCGTGCCAGTGTAGACGACGCAATTCCGGTCGTAGGTATGCGGCAGGTAGAAGTTCTTCGGATCGCCGTCGAAGGCAAATTGCAGCACCTTCATTCCCGGAAAACCGAGACTCAGGCGTAGCTGATGGACATCGGACGTGATGATGCCGAGGTCTTCAACCACGATCTGCACCTCGCCCAGCGCGCCTGTGACCGCGTCGAAAAGCTCCTGACCCGGACCAGCGGTCCATTGACCGCCCCGCGCCGAATCAGAACCGGCCGGCACGTTCCACGAAGCCGCCAGACCGCGAAAGTGATCGATCCGCGCCAGATCCACGACCTCGATGGTGGCGCGAATCCGCTCGATCCACCAGCGAAATCCTTCGGCGCGCATCGCCGGCCAGTCGTAGGCGGGATTGCCCCAGAGTTGACCGTCGGCCGAAAAGTAGTCAGGCGGCACTCCGGCGATCGTGACCGGCTTACCAGTTTCGTCGAGTTGGAAGAGCGACTGATTCGCCCAGACATCGGCGCTGTCGTAGGCAACGAAGATCGGGATATCGCCCATGATCTCGATGCCGCGCTCGTTGGCGTAGCGGCGTAGTTCACTCCACTGGCGGCGGAACTGGAACTGCAGGAAGGCGTGGTAGTGCCAGGCGTCATCGAGCCGCCCACGCGCGGCTACGAGCGCGTCCAACTGCCGCGCTCGTAGCGCCGGTTCCCATGCCTGCCACGACTGGCCGCCGCGTTCATCGCTGATCGCCGAGTAGAGCGCGAAGTCATCCAGCCACGACGATTGCCCGGCAACAAAACTCTGAAACTCGGGCAATTCGGCGCCACCGTTACCGCGCCAGGTGCGATACGCGTTCGCAAGTGCCGTCCGCCGCAGCGGCACGAGGGCGCTGAAATCGACGCGATCGACCGGCAATGTGTGGAACGGCTCGAGGTCGGACGCTCCGAGCAGTCCGTCCCCAGCCAGCCATTCAAGGGAGATCAGGTTCGGATTGCCGGCGAAGGCCGACGGTGAGGCGTACGGGGAGTCGCCGAAGCCGGTCGGGGTCAGCGGCATGATCTGCCACGTGCTCATCCCGGCCGCTTCCAGCCAGTCGACGAAGCGAAACGCCGCCGGCCCGATTTCGCCGATCCCGTGCGGACCGGGAAGCGACGTGGGATGAAGCAGAATGCCTGCGTTTCGCCTGTTCATGGCATCCCTTCGTCGGCCTATCGTTCCAAACGGCACACTACCGTTACGTCCGGCCCAAGCATGCCACACGCATTCGCTCCACGTTGGATTTTCGGGGGATCGTGCCTACATTTCGTCGAGAGAATCGCGCAGGACTTCGATGTGCTCCAGCGCCAGTCCGGTGCCGATCGCCACGCACGAGAGCGGATCATCCGCCACGTAGCAGGGCACGCCGGTGACATCCATCAGCAGTTCAGGGAGGTAGCGGAGCATGGCGCCGCCGCCGGTGAGGATCATCCCCTTGTCGATCACGTCCGAGGAGAGTTCCGGCGGGGTGCGATCGAGCACGCTGCGGACCGCTTCGATGATCTGCTGCAGCGGTTCGGTGAGGGCTTCGCTGATTTCGTTGGCGCTGACCGAGATGGTCCGCGGCAGACCGGCGACCTCGTCACGACCGCGAATCTCCATGCGGATATCTTCGGTCACGCTCATGGCGCTGCCGATGGCGATCTTGACCTCTTCGGCGGTGCGCTCACCGATCCGGAGCTTGTGCACCCGCTTGACGTAGGAAGCGATCGCCTCGTCGAGCTTGTTGCCACCGACCCGGATCGAGCGCCAGACGACCAGCCCGTTCAGCGAGATGACCGCCACCTCGGTGGTGCCGCCACCGATATCGATGATCATGTTGCCGGAGGGATCGGAAACCGGTACACGCGCGCCGATCGCCGCCGCCAGCGGCTCGCTGATCAGGTAGGCGCGGCGCGCTCCCGCGTGCAGCGCGGCGTCGCGCACGGCGCGGCGCTCGACCCCGGTCACCCCGGCCGGCACGCAGATCATCACTTCCGGCCGCACGACCGAAACCCGGCCGCTCGCCTTGTTGATGAAATACTTGAGCATTTCCTGGGTGACGACGTAATCGGCGATCACGCCCTCACGCATCGGCCGGACGACCTCGATCGTTTCCTGGGGCTCCCGGCCGAGCATATTGCGCGCTTCGAGGCCGACCGCCTTCACCTTGCCGGTCTTGGCGGAAATGGCGACCACGGACGGCTCGTTGATCACGATTCCGCGTCCCCGAACGTAGACGAGGACGTTCGCCGTTCCGAGATCGATGCCCAACTGCTTCGGCACGAGCGGGTGTTCTCCCGAGAAATGAGGCTGGTTTGAACCAGAAAATCGGCGAGTGTCGCCACTCGCCGGACCGCTCGGAGTGTACCATAGGGTCTGTTTGAAACCTCACCGCTTTGTGGTGGTTCCGGAGTTGGTATGTCAGACGAAGTAGCCCACGATTCCGTGAATGCATCGGCCGATTCCGGGCCAACGGGAGACCGGAGTCGCCGTCCCCGCAAGCGGGGCAAACGCAATCGCTCCCGCGCGGGGGAATCGCCGTCTGCCGCGCCAACAGTTGCGACCCCGACCGTCGAACCAGAGCGCTCAGCGCCGGCGCCGCACCGCGAGCGAGCGCCTCGCCGAAGCGGCGGAAACCGGCACGGTCAGCATGGTTTCGCTGATGGGCTCGATCGCTCGGTCTGCGTCGTCGGCGTGCGCCGCTTCCCGGGTGAGTGGCCGGTCAACTATCGACGCGGGCTGGCATTTTCGCCGCTCCGCGAGGTCGCCCGTCGCAGTGACGAAGTACTTCTCTGCGATCAACTTCACGAGGGCGACTGCCTCTGGGCCGACGGAGAAACCGTCCTCGATGCCGGCGGCCCGATTGTTCGAACGATATCGGCCGAGCCGGTCGCCGTGCCTACACCAGCGGTTGAATCACCGCCGGTCGACGACGACGCCGGAACGGATGCTGACTCCTGAACCAGCTTTCCCGCTCCGGTTCCGACAGCACCACGGTGCCGAGCAATCGGAAGACCGCCGAGGCGAGAAAGAGCGGAATGTAACCGGTGAACCCGACCAGCGCCGCCGCGACCAATGGTGACAGGCAGGCGCCCGCGCCCTGGGCCAGGCTGGTCCACGCGAGGTTGGCGGGCCGATCCTCCTCTGCCTTGGAGAGCTCGATCGAGCGCATCGTCAGCGCCATGCTGTGCCCCGGCCAGGAGAACGATATGATGCATTCGAAGAACAACCCGAGCCAGTAGACCGGCGTCAGCGACCAGAAGATCGGGCCCGTGGCGACCCCGAGTCCGGCCCAGAAGCCGGTAGCGCGGGCGCCGTGCAGATCGACGAACTTGCCCCAGTGGCGCTGCGCGACGGCGATAGCGAGCGTGCCGATCG
>JADLGF010000138.1 GCA_020849415.1 Thermomicrobiales bacterium | reverse complement strand
GGGCGGACGGGGTCGAGGATATCTCGGCGATCGCGGCCGCGCTCGGTCCGGACGTGCCGATCATGGGCATCAACAAGTTCAAGATGCCGGATGGCTCGCTCTTCATCACCCCGACCGCTGAAAGCGCTCGGCAGGTGATCACCGCCGGCGCGCGGCTCGTAGCGATCGACGGCACCAAACGCGAACGCCCGGGGGGTGAATCACTCCGGCAAGTGATCGAGGCGATTCACGATGAGGGGGGCGTCGCCCTGGCCGATTGCGGCACGATGGAGCACGCTCGCTACTCGCTCGAATGCGGCGCCGACGCCATCGGCACGACGATGGCTGGCTACACGCCTGACAGCATCATGACCGCCGGGCCTGATTTCAGCCTGCTCGAAGATATCGTGCGCCGCGGCGCGGCGCCGGTCTTTGCGGAAGGCCGCTACTGGACCCCGCAGGACGCGCAACGGGCGCTCACCATCGGCGCATCGTTCGTGGTGGTCGGCACCGCCATCACCAATCCAACCGAGATCACCAAACGGTTTGCCTCCGCCATGAAGGCGGCCATTTAGCCCTGAGAAAGGAACCAGGCATATGTCCACGCCGGTTGATCAGTATTTCAACGCGCTCGAATCATTGATCGGGGAGCTGCGCGATCAGGCCGATGCGATCAACGCCGCAGCCGAGATGATCGCTGAAACGATCGCCAACGACGGCCTGGTCCACGTTTTCGGTTCGGGCCACTCGCACATGATGGCCGAAGAGGTCTTTCACCGCGCCGGTGGTCTCTGGGCCTTCAACGCCATGCTCGATATCAATCTGACCGCCTTCGGCTCCCTGCGGCCGGGCGCCGTCGAGCGAACCGAAGGCTACGCGAAGGTGATCACCTCGTCGTTCGGCGTGCAGCCGGGCGAGGTCGTGATCATTGTCAGCAACTCCGGGATCAACGCGGTGCCGATCGAACTGGCGATGGAGGCGAAAGCGCTCGGTGCCCGGACGATCGCCATGACATCCGCGGCTGCGTACGCCAGCGCGAAATCGCGCCACTCCTCGGGCAAGAAGCTGACCGATGTGGTGGATCTGACGATTGACAGCCGCGTGCCGAACGGCGACGCCGTGCTGGCGCTGCCGGGGCTCGATGCGAAGATCGGCGCGTCGTCCACCGCTTTGGGTGCGGCACTGATGAACGCGGTCGTCGTGGCCGCTTCGGCCAAACTGCTCGAGCGGGGCGTGCAGCCGCCGGCGATCGTGAGCATGAACGTGCCGGGTGGCGACGAGCGCAACCGCGAACTCGAGGCGAAGTACGGGCCGCGCCTGCGCATGCTGAAGGGGTAGGCGATGGCCGCCAAACGTCTCCTGCTCGGTATCGACGGTGGCCAGACCTCCACGAAATCGCTGCTGGCCGAACCGGACGGCACGATCCTCTCGGCCGGAAAGGGACCGGCCTCGGATCACTTTCACATCGAAGGTGGCGTCGAGCGCAACCGGCGCGCCATTCACGGCACGACGCGGGAGGCCCTCACCAGGGCCGGCGCGAGCGCGGATGAGGTTGCGGCGGTGGTGCTCGGCTTGACCGGCGCTCCGCCGGCAGGCGATGCACGCAAACCCGTTTACGAGATCATTCACGAAATCGTCCAGCCGGAGCAGATCACGATCCATCCCGACTACATCACCAATCTCACGGGCGCATCGTCGGGCGGACCGGGCGTCGTGTTGGTTGCTGGCGGTGGCTGCATCGGTTACGGCGTCACGGCCGATGGTCGCGAGGGGATCGCTGGCGGGTACGGATTCTTGTTGGGCGACGAAGGCAGTGCCTTCAAGATCGGCGTCGGCGCGATTCGGGCGGCCTCGTTCGACGGCGACAAGCGGGGCGAGCCGACGGTATTGACGCAATTCGTCTGCGATCACTTCGAACTGGACGACATCCGGCAGATCCCCCGGGTGGTGTACAAGGCCGGGTTCGAACGCAACCGCATCTCGTTGCTGACGCCGAAGGTGGCGGAAGCGGCGGAGGCTGGTGATCGCGCCGCCGCCCGGATTCTGACTGAAGCGGGGAATTCGATCGGTCTGGTCGCACTCGGCGTCATGCGCCAGTTGTTCGGGCCGGGCGACTCCGTCGATATCTACATGACTGGCGGCGTGTTCAACATCGGTGAGCGCATCACCGGGCCGATGAACTCGGCCATCGCCGCCGATTGGCCGACCGCCGTCACGCGTGAACCCCGTTTCCCGCCCGCGGTCGGCGCCATCATCGTCGCGGCGCGATCACTCGGCATCGTGGTCGATGACGCGTTCCTCGGCCGCATCGAAGCGACGCTACCGGCCGTCCTGTGAGCGGCTGGTGGGCCGGTGCTGCCACCGCCACGGTGCCGGTCCCAAACGGCACACCGCTGGCCGGCTACGCGGCTCGTAGCGGTCCGACCGAGGGCACTCGGGACGACCTGACGGTCAGCGCGCTGGTGCTCGAACCGGGTGAGCGGCGCTTCGCGCTCATCGCGGTCGATCTGATCGCCGTCGATTTCAGCCTCGTTGAAGCAATCGCGGCGCGGACAGGTTTACCGGTCGAGTCGATCGCACTCTGCGCGTCGCATACGCACAGCGGGCCGTCGGGAGTCACCGACCGTCTGCACCCCGCTCAGCAGGAGCCGATCAATGCCGCGTTGCGCGACGCGTTCGTGGCAGCGGGTGCTGACGTCGTCTGCCGGGCTGGTGCCAGTCTTGTTGAGGCGACGGTCTCGTTTGGGCGAACGACGGTAACCGGCATCGCGGCCAATCGACTCGATCCCGACGGGCCATTCGATCCCACTGTTTTCGTTCTGAAAGCTCAGGGTCTGGATGGCGAGTCAATCGCCACGGTTGTCAACTTCGCCTGCCACCCGACGATTCTCCCCGCAGAAAGTCGCGTGGTTTCGGCCGATTTTCCGGGCGCGCTACGGCGCCATCTCGATCCGGCCCAGCATGGTGTCGTGCTTTACACAAATGGGGCCGCCGGTGACATCAGCACCCGGTTCACGCGCTATTCGCAGGATGGTGTCGAGGTCGAGCGCGTAGGTACGGCCCTGGCCGACGCCGTCACATCGCTTGCTGACTTTGAAGAGCTTCGGCCTGTACTTGCGTTCAGCCACACGAGCGTGGAGTTGCCGTTCCGGACCATCGACCAGCTTCGGTCCCGGTTCGAGGCGGCGCCCCGGCCGGCAGGAAACCAGTCCGATCGCGTCGAGGTTACCCGCCGACAGGGACTGGCCATTCTCGAAGGGATGATGCGCGGGACGGACACCGATCGTTACGAAGCGCACATTGGCCTCTGGACGATCGGTGAGCTCACCCTGATCGGAATGCCGGGCGAACTCTTCGCCTCGCTGGGACAAGCCTTGATCGCCAATCACCCTGAGCGCGTCACGTTGGGGTACACCAATGGCTACGCGGGGTATTTCCCGGATAACGCGGCGTACCGCGCCGGCACCTACGAGGCGCTGGCGAGTCCGTACGAGAGCGAAACGGTGGCCACACTGATGGAGACGATCGGGAGGTTGCTATGACCGAAATCGACTCAACCGGACCGGATCGCTACGCCGTCCGCGGCAAGCTCGCCATCGCCGGATCGTTGCACGACGGGGCAGTGGTGATCGAGGACGGCTTCTTCACCGCCGTCACCCGCTCCAATCGCAATGATGACCTGCCGGGCAGGGTCATCGAGGCTGAGATCGTCGCGCCGGGGTTCGTCGATCTCCAGGTCAACGGCGGGTTTGGTTACGAGGTTGAGGGGAACACCCCCGAACTGCGTCTGATTGCCGCCTGGCTCACGTCAACCGGGGTGACGAGTTTCCTGCCGACGGTGATTTCTTCGCCGGCCCGATTCTACGATCAGATTCTCGGCAGTCTGGCCGAAGATGCTCCGCCTGATTGCGCGCGCTGGCTTGGATACCACCTGGAGGGGCCGTTCCTCTCGCCGGCTCGCAAGGGAGCGCACCCGATCAGTGCGATCGAGGCGGCCGATGAGGCGCTCTTCGAGCGGTTCCTCGATGCGTTCGACGCCTCACTGGTGACGCTCGCTCCCGAAACGCCCGGGAACCTCGATCGCATTCGCCGCCTCCGCGACGCCAGCCGCGTCGTCAGTCTCGGGCACACCGATGCCACCGCCGAACAGATCTCGGCCGGAACCGACGCCGGCGCCACGATGGCAACGCACCTGTTCAACGCCATGTCGTCCTTCAACCACCGGAATCCGGGCGCAATCGGCGCGGTGTTGACCGACGACCGGCTCGTGGCCGGGCTGATCGCCGACGGCGTTCACGCACATCCGAAGTCGGTTGATCTGGCTATTCGCGCCAAAGGGGTGGCGCGTATCGCGCTCGTTTCCGACATGATGTCCGCCGCCGGCATGCCGCCCGGCACCTACACGCTGGGCGGGCAATCGGTGCAGACGGACGGCCTCTCGGCCCGTCTGGCGGACGGCACGCTGGCCGGTTCGGTGCTGACGATGGACGCGGCGGTGCGCAATGTCGTCGAATGGGCCAATGTCACGCCGGCCGAGGCGATCCGCATGGCGACGGAGATACCGGCGGCTACCCTCGGTCGTTCGGCGGTCGGCGCGCTCGGTGCGGGCAAGCTCGCGGACCTGGCCCTGCTCGATAGAAACCTGAACGTCGTGCGCACGATCATTGGTGGTGAAACGGTCTACGAGCGCAGATAGCCAGCGTCTCGAAGGCGTGAAAACGGGGCCAATCGCTCAAGCGATCGACCCCGTGCACATGTTTGAGAGGAGACCTCCCGCGAGTCCGCACCGGCCCCTGCCGGAACGAACTCAAGTCTCCACTTCCTCCGTTCCCCTCCCGCTGCCGTTACCGTCATCGTTGCCGGTGTTCCGGCGCCATTGCCGGTTGGATTGGCGTTGAGGGAGGCCGTTTCGGGTGGGCTGTCACCCGATTCGACCATTCGCGCCGCGATACGGACCAGCGTGTCCTTGCCGGTTCCTCCGGGTGAGCAATCAAGCGAAGCCCCTCATCACTTGATTGCTCGTCCCATTGGTGCAAAGTGCACGTGGCGTATCGCTTTGCATGCGTACATTGTGCGGTTTGGGTATGCGGAGAACATCCGTAGTTGTACGGAGATCGATACGGAATTTGCGGAGAATCTGCGTCAGGCGATCTGTTCCTGGTGGGCGATGGCGATCGCCGCGCCGCGTGAGCGGACATCGAGCTTGCTCAGGATGTTCTCGACGTGGGTATCGACCGTGCGCTTGCCGATGAAGAGCGCCGAGGCAATTTCCGCGTTCGCTTTCCCTTCGGCAACGAGTTGCAGCACCTCACGCTCGCGGCGAGTCAGTCGCGATGTGCGGCCCGAACTGATGGAGCGCGGTGTTTTCAAGGTCGAAGACGTCGACGCTCCGCCGACGATCCGGGCAGCTGACGATTGCGCGAGGTGGATGGCGTTTTCGAGCGACATCGAACTCCCCGCTGCCCAGGCCGAGTCGTAGCGGCGCGAGCCGAGTTTCTGCTGGATCAGTTCGTTCTCGCGCTCCACTCGCCGGGCTTCGATCGGCCGCAGGGGCAGGGTGTACCGCGTGCGCCAAGCGCTCGATACCGCCAGCAGGCTGGCCGCGAGATCGTCGCCGGTCGCTTCGGCGATGACACCGGCCATACCCTCGATCGCTTCGAGGCAGCCACGTCGGTCGCCGAGCGCCTTGCGGATTCTGAGCGCCTCGGAGAAGTGCTCGGCCGCCCG
>JADLGF010000137.1 GCA_020849415.1 Thermomicrobiales bacterium | reverse complement strand
TCACCGGCATGCGCAGGGTGAGCGCCGTGGTCCACAATCCGAGCTTCGTTCGCTGGCGGCGGTTCGTTCGAACCGGCCGCTCTTTGTTGGTCCCTCGCGCCTCCGCCGTGACCCTGCTGCTCATCCTTTTGGTGTTGGCCGGGAGCGGGGTGCCGCATCTCGCGATCGCTCGGCAGGCGACCCCCGAGCCGGCCGATCTCGCCGCGCTGATCGATGGCCTCACACCGCAAGATGGCGGCGTTTACGGCTTTTTGGTGCACGATCCGGCTAACGGCCAACTCTACGCCAGCAACGCCACGGTCCCGTTCGTTGCGGCCAGTCTCTATAAACTGCCGTTGATGGCGCACATCTACAAGCTCGCCGATCAGGGTCTCATCAGCCTGTACGAGCAACTCGTGCTCGATGAGTGGTACTGGTCGGAGGGCGATGACAGCTACTACGATCACGCGTGGCTCGGCGCATCGGTCTCGATCAACGAGTTGCTTTTCGCCATGGGCGCGTGGTCGAGCAACGTCGCCGCCTGGGCGCTCTCGACGCTGGTCTACTGGCCCGATGTGCAGGAGACCGCCTGGGAGATCGGCATGACCACCGGCACCTGGATGTTCGCGGTGACGCCAGAGTTCGAGGCGTGGCCGCCACCGCCGGGTGAGAGTGACGCCCCGGAGGCGATGGCCGCGGCCGGCGCCTTCGTCGACGCTGTCTACGGCTGGGCGCCGGTGATGATCACGAACCCGCACGATATCGCCGCCTTCTTCACGGGGCTGCTGTCGCGCACGGTGGTCAGCGCCGACGCGAGCCAGGCGATGCTCGATATCCTCGCGCAGCAGGCGATCAGCGATCGGCTGCCTGCGCTCCTGCCCGAATCGGCCTGGATCGCGCACAAAACCGGCAACCTCCCGCAGGTGGTGCACGACGCCGGCATCATCGTCACCGATTCCGGGCCGATCGTGGTGGTGGGCATGAGCGAGGCGATGCCGGACGAGTGGGCGGCGATCGACGCCATCCAGCACCTCGGGCGGACGGTGTTCGACGCCTTCAGCGGCGACGGCGGCTCGGCGTCACGATCCTTCTTCCCGGACGCGCCGAATGAAGTCGCTCTTCGCCTCCCCGAATGACGGTCCCCAGGTGATCCCACGCGCGATGATCGACCGCTTGGTGGCGACGTAGTCGGCCACCAGCTTCGGATCGGCCCGCAGGCGATCGCGAAACTGTCGTTGCTGCTCCACTTCGGGAGCATCGGGCGCCAGCAGGTGAACGTGCGCGCGAAAGAGCGTGCCGTCGTACTCGATCGCCCCGATTCGTACCGGCCGGGTATCGGGGTGCGCGCCGGGCGCCTCCCACCGCTGAAACCCGAGTCCATCGACGGCCGCTTTCGCCGCAGCCAGGCCGCCTGCCGGGTACACGAGCATCAGATCGATCACGCCCTTGCCGTCGCAATCGGGGATGGCGGTGCTGCCGATGTGCTCGATCGTCGCGCCGGGGATCACCGGCTCGATCAATGCGATCAGCCGGCGAGCGACTTCGGGCGAACGCGGGTCCCACGGCAAAACTGCGGCGGGTCGAACGTCGTACGGCAGAATCGGCGAATCAGTTGGTGCGGACATGGCTGCGCTCCCTGGCTCGAACGAATGCAGCGGACCATTGTCACACGCTGTCCGTGTCCTGACGAGTGGCGCATAATGAGGATCAGTAACCGGCGCTGATCGTGATCACGCCCGCAGGCTGCGTACGTAAGGGAGATCGCCACCATGGGCAAGAAACCGGCCAAGAAATCGACGAAGAAAGCGGCCGCGGCCGCTCCGCCCGTCCCGACACCAGTGATCGGCTGGGCGATCGGCCAGGCTGAATACGACGAGCGGGTGGCGAAGGTACGCGCCATGCTGGCCGAGCGCAAGCTCGACGCGCTGGTGCTCTTCCACCCGATCCGGATGGCCTACACCACCGGCTTCTTCCACCTCAGCACCGAACGCCCGATGGCGATCGTGATCGGCGCCAGCGACAAGATCGGCGCGCTGATCCCCTGGCTCGAACAGGAGCACATCGCCAAGTCGCCCTCGGTCACGAACGTCAAGGTCTATCCCGAGTATCCGAGCGGCGGCACCAAGCACCCGCTGCTCCATTTCGCCGATCTGCTCAAGGAGATGGGCCTGACAAAGAAGGGCACCCGTCTCGGGTACGACAGCAACGGGTATCTCGATATCAACGGTTACGACGGCCCGACCCTGACTGAACTCGCCGGCGACGGCGTGGAAACGGTGTCATCGCGCGATATCGTCGATTACCTGCGCGCGATCAAGAGCGACGCCGAGCTCAACTTCATCATCCACTCCTGCGTTTGGGGCAATCTGGCGCACCAGCTGATGCACAACAAGCTCGAACTAGGTCGCACCGCGCTCGACATCTCGCTCGAGGCGTCCACCGAGGCAAGCCGGGCGATGCTGAACGCGCTCGGTCCCTCCTATCGGCAGCTGACCACGACGTTCGGCCAGCCCGCCGGGGTGATTTTCTCGGCTGGCAAGAACACCTCGCTGCCGCACGGCCTGGGCGGGGGTATGGGCTTGCAGCGGGGCGATATTCTCGTCACCGGTTCCAGCGCCGATATCGCCGGGTACCACTCGGAACTCGAGCGCACGATGGTGATCGGCGAGCCGAACGCCGCCTTCATCAAGCATTACGAGCAGATGATGGCGCTGCAGCAGGCCGGGTTCGATGCGCTCAAGCCGGGCCGCACCTTCGCCGAGGCCGAGACCGAGATCAGCAAACTCTACGCCGATCTCGGCGTGCCGGAAATGCAGCGGCACCACACGGGGCACGGTATCGGCCTCGAAGGCCACGAGTGGCCGTTCATCGACAAGGGGAGCGACTACCTGATCGAGGAGAACATGGTGCTCTCGGTCGAGCCCGGCATCTACGCGCCGGGAGTCGGCGGCTTCCGCCACTCCGACACGATCGTCGTCCGCTCCTGGGGCGCCGAGCGCCTCACCTTCTACCCACGCGATCTCGACAGCATGGTGGTGAACATCTGAGGCGTGAGGCGTTAGGGGTCAGGAGGTAGAAGCGGGTGTTGGCCAGATGACCAACGCCCGCTTCACGCACTCACGTTCCTTGCGCCGTATACCGTACGCCTTACGCCACCGAAAAGCCGGCGAGCATGCCCATCATGAAGTGCGGCATGCCGGTCGCGGCGTCGGGTACGAAACAGATCGTGAGGTAGTTGCCCGGTGTGAGATCGAGCAGCAGGTAGTTGGTCAGGCCCGGGCTGAGGGGAGCGACGCCACCGATGCCGGTGAAGGGGGGCGGACCCATTTCCATATCCATGGCCGGGGTCGATTCACCCTCGCCCTCGGCGGGCGCTTCGCCGCCAGTGAAGATCTGCATGCCCTGTTCGATCGTCATCCCCTCGGCTAGCGCGAGCACGAGCGTTTCGTGCAGTTGCTCGCCGGTGTTGGCGACCTCCCAAACCTGCTCTCCGGCGGGGAGTTCCGTCGGGAGATTGGCGAAGGCCATCTCGGTCATTTCGACGCGAAGATCGGCGGTGGGCGCTGCGCCGGTGGCATCGCCCGCCGCGACCGAGAAGGCGAGCTTCTGGCCGAGCAGGTAGTG
>JADLGF010000136.1 GCA_020849415.1 Thermomicrobiales bacterium | reverse complement strand
GGACGGCGTTTTTCGTTGGCTCGGCCCGCGTGATCCCGCCTCCCGATTCATTCCAGGCATGATGGAGAGGGACCAGATGTCGCAATCGATTCTCGATGATGAAGGGGGCCGCGCTCCCACCCCGCACTTGCGGTTGGTCGAACCCCACCGCGACGGCGAACTCAGGTTTCAGGAACTCGGACGGCTCGATCTCGAGTATGGCGAGCACCTTTCGTCCGTCACCCTCGCCTACCGCACCTGGGGCGCGCTGAACGACACCGGCGATAACGCCGTACTCGTCGTGCACGCGCTCACCGGCGACAGCAACGCCGGCAATCACGATGGCTGGTGGGCGCCGCTGATCGGCCCCGGCAAAACCCTCGATACGAACAAGCTTTTCGTCATCTGCTCGAACGTGATCGGCGGCTGTCAGGGCAGCACCGGCCCGGCCTCGATCGATCCCGATACCGGCCGGCCCTACGCCATGCGCTTCCCGCTGATCACGATCGGCGACATGGTCAACGCCCAGCGGCGTCTGGTCGAGCACCTCGGCGTCAAGCGCCTGGTCGTTGCCGGCGGTTCGATCGGCGGCTTCCAGGTGCTCGATTGGTCAACCCGCCACAACGACATCGTCGCCGGCAGCGCTACGCTCGCCGCCAGTGGCGAACTCAGCCCGCAGGGCATCGCCCTGAACGAAGCCGGCCGCCGCGCGATCATGGCCGATCCCGATTGGCGTGATGGCGATTACGCCCGGCAGGGCACCGTGCCGCACAACGGACTCGCCATCGCCCGCATGATCGCGATGGTCACCTACCACAGCCAGGAGAGCATGCGGCAACGTTTCGGTCGCCAACCCGCCACCCGGCCCGGCATTTACCCATCATTCGGCACAACGTTCGATGTCGAGGGGTACATTCACTACCACGGCGAAGCGCTTGTGCGCCGTTTCGACGCGAATTCCTACCTCTACCTCACCCGCGCCATGGACATGTACGAGGTCGGGCGCGACGGCGGGAACGACCTCTGGCTCGGCAAGGTGACCCACCCCATGCTCTTCGCCGGCATCCGCACCGACTGGCTCTTCCCGCCGGGCGATGTCGCCGCGCTCGCCAGGCGAACCGCCGAATTCGGCATCCCGACGAGCTACTTCGAGATCGATTCGCCCGATGGTCACGACGCCTTCCTGAAGGAGTGGGACCAGATGGACACGTTCCTGAAGACGTTCCTCGCGGAAACGACCTGTATCGAGTAACGTCCGGTCATCACGCTGTCCATTTTCGTGTTTATAATGAACAAGTCGAGTTTATCCATAACGCGCCCGACGGCGCCACAGACTGCGAAAGGACCGACCACCAATGAGCGATGAAACCCGGAATCTCGGTTTCGAAACGATCGCCCTTCACGGCGCGCAGGAGCCCGATCCGACCACCGGCGCCCGCGCGGTGCCGATTTACCAAACCACTTCGTACGTTTTCAACAGCACCGAGCACGCCGCGAATCTCTTCGCGCTGAAGGAACTCGGCAACATCTACACCCGGATCATGAATCCGACCCAGGCGGTCTTCGAAACCCGCGTGGCAATGCTCGAAGGTGGCGCCGCCGGTCTCGCGCTCGCCTCTGGTCAAGCCGCGGAGACGTTGGCGATCCTGAACATCGTGAGCGCCGGCGACGAAATCGTTTCGACCACCAGCCTTTACGGCGGCACCTACAACCTCTTTGCCTACACCCTGCCGAAGCTCGGCATCAGCGTCAAGTTCGTTGACCCCACTCCCGAGGCAGTCGCCGCGGCCATCAGCGACAAGACCAAGGTCGTCTACTCGGAAACGGTCGGCAATCCAAACCTGATCACGCTCGATATCGCCGGCGTCGCCGAGGTGGCGCACGCCGCGGGTGTGCCGCTGATGATCGACAACACCTTCCCCTCGCCCTACCTCGTCAATCCGATCGCGCACGGCGCTGACATCGTCATTCACTCCGCGACCAAGTTCATCGGCGGACACGGCACCAGCATTGGCGGCGTGGTGGTCGATGCCGGCAACTTCGACTGGACCAGCGGCCGCTTCCCCGAGTTCACCTCGCCCGACGAGTCGTATCACGGGCTGGTGCCGAGCGAGGCGTTCGGCAATCTGGCCTTCATCTTCAAGCTGCGGGTGCAGGGTCTGCGCGATCTTGGTCCGGCGATCTCGCCCTTCAACGCCTTCCTGCTCCTGCAGGGTCTCGAGACGCTGCCGCTCCGCATGGAGCGCCACAGCGAGAACGCCCTGAAGGTGGCGCAGCACCTGAAGAACCATCCGAAGGTGAACTGGGTCAATTACCCGGGGCTGCCGGAGCACCCGGCGTTCGAGACCGCGACGAAGTACCACCGTCCCGGCTACTACGGCGCGATGCTTGGCTTCGGCGTCAAGGGTGGCCTCGAAGCGGGCAAGAAGTTCATCGAATCGGTCAAGATCTTCTCGCACCTGGCGAATGTCGGTGACGCCAAGTCGCTCGTCATTCACCCGGCCAGCACCACGCACTCGCAGCTGACCGAAGAGCAGCAGATCGCCACCGGCACCACGCCTGATTTCATTCGTGTCTCGGTCGGAATCGAATCGGTCGAAGACCTCATCGCCGACCTCGACCAGGCCCTCGCGCAGGTCTAAATCACACCGCACAGCGAGCGCAAAACGGTAGGGCGAATCGCCCTACCGTTTTGCGTTTCCATAGCTCGCCTCAAGATACACGTCAAAGCCGGTCCCTATGATCCTGGCAAACACCGAACGCGGCAATCAACCCGTGTAGGGGAGGGTTTTTGGCGGGACTGGAAAGTGGGTTTGAAGGATCACTCCGAGCGGAGGATTTTCTCCATCGCCTTGCCGCGGGCGAGTTCGTCGATCAGTTTGTCCAGGTAGCGGATGTCCTGCATCATCGGATCTTCGATTTCCTCGACCCGGATCCCGCAGATGACTCCTTTGATCAACGAGCGATTCGGGTTCATGTCCGGTGCGCCGGTGAAGAACGCCTCGAAGCCGGTTCCCTCGGCCAGGTGGGTTTCGAATTCGGACTGGCTGTAGCCGGTCAGCCAGCGGATGATCTCATCGACCTCGTCCCTGGTCCGGCCCTTGTTTTCGGCCTTGGTGATGTAGTGCGGGTAGACGCTGGCGACGCTCATCGCGTACACGCGCTGGCGGTTCTTTTCGCTCATTGGCTTCATGGCCATCACCGACTCCCGCCCCCGGACGAATCAGGCCTTGGCCTTCGTCGGCGCCATCCACAACTCGCGGAACCAGAAGGATTGCGAGGGCAGTCCGGCGCGGCTGTTGTCGAAGGTGGTGAAATCGACCAGGAAGAGCGGAATCCCGTGCGTGCCCTTCGGATTGATGTCGGTTATCGTCCCCCTGGCGCCTTCGAAGCGCGCTTCGATCGACGTCTGGTACATCACGTTGACACCCGGCACGCCGCGCTTGCTCAGCCCCTTCGGCATCTCAACCTGAATCACATCCCCGATGTCGAACCGCGCCATTGATAACCGCTCCCTGAATCCTGGACATCAACCGCGAATTGCGTCGCGATGAGTATAGCGATTGCACCGCCGGCGCCGCACTCGTTCCCTTTCCCACAGGTGGCTACACTGTGCACCGGGTCATCAGCGCCCGACTCCGGGCCGACCGCTCCCGGAATTGCGCGAATGACGTAGTCATGTTGCCAACGTCAGATATGAATCGAGTCAAATCACCGATGCCGCGGCGCCTCCCGCACGGCAAACTCGTCGTGTGAATCGAGGGGATTGACGCTTGGCCCAACAAATCGCACAACCTGTCGCTCCGGCCGCGCCCGATCGGCTGCCGCTCTACTCGATGGTGGCCGCCAACATCATCTCGTCGCTCGGCAATTCGATCACCAACCTCGCCATCCTCTGGTATGTGATCGAAACCACCGGCAGCGCCGCCAACGCCGGTCTCGCCGGCTTTTTCACGCTCCTGCCGATGGTGATCGCCACCTTTTTCGGCGGCGCGCTGGTCGATCGTTTGGGCCGCAAGACGATGAGCATCGTGGCCGATCTCGCAAGCGCCGTCACCATCATCAGCATCCCGATTCTGGCGGAAACGGTCGGGCTGCCACTCGGCGTTCTTTTTGCGCTGATCTTTCTCGGCGCGCTGCTCGATGCCCCCGGCAACACGGCCCGCCGCGCCATGCTGCCGGAACTGGCCGAGCGGGCTGGCATGCCCCTTGAGCGTGCCACCAGCGTCATGCAATCGGTCGGAGCGGCGGTCGAGCTTCTCGGCCCGATCATCGCCGGCGTGTTAGTCGCCACCGTCGGCACTACCAACGTACTGTTCTTCGATTCCGCCACCTTCCTCATCTCGGCGCTGATCGTCGCCCGGCTCTTGCCGGCGATGCCGTCGCTGGTCGCGGCCGGGGGCCGCTATCTCGATGAAATCAAGGAGGGCATCCGTTTCCTGCGCGCTCAACGGCTGCTGATTACGATCCTCTCCGCCTCGCTGGTGCTCAATTTCTTCGCGGCGCCGTTCGGCGGCGTGCTCCTGCCAGTCTTCGCCAATGAGCAGAACTGGGGTGCACGCTCGCTTGGATTCCTCTTTTCGGGATTCGGCGCGGGCATGATCGCCGGGTCGATCCTCTTTGGCTTGATCGGGCACCTCTTGCCGCGCCGCGTCTGGTTACTGGTCTCGTTGGCGTGCGCGGGGATCACATTGGGCTCGATGTCGGTTGCCAGCGTTTTGCCGGTGGCGGTCGCCTTCACCGCGCTCACTGGCATGACGCTCGGCATCATCAACCCGATCACGAGCACGATCTTTCTCGAGGTGATTCCGGGGGAATTGCGCGGGCGCGTGCTGGGAGCCATCAGCGCGATGAGCATGTGCGCCACCCCGCTCGGCATGCTCGTGGCCGGACCGACCGTCGAGGTGATCGGCGTTCACCCTTCATTCATTATCGTCGGCGCGGCCTTCGTGCTGACATCCGTCTGGCTCCTCCTCCAGCCGGTCCTCCACGAAATGGAACGGCCCGACCCGATCCCCGATTCAGCCGCCACCTGAATCACGCAAGACGCAAGAAGGCGGGTCAATCGACCCGCCTTCCCGCATCGTTGGTTCCGTGGGGTGTCTAGATCGCTCCGAGGGCGTGGAAGCCGTTGTCGACGATGATGGTCTCGCCAGTGATGGCGCGACTCCAGTCGCTGGCCAGGAACACGACCAGCCCCGCCACATCCTCGGCCCCGAAATCGCCCTTGATCGGGCTCTTCTCGGCGGCGGCGTTCTTCATGTTCATGAAGCCCGGCACACCCCGCGCCTTGGCGGTCTTGATCGGACCGGGCGAAATCGCGTTCACGCGGATCTTCTGATCGCCGAGATCGTAGGCGAGGTAGCGCACCGTCGCTTCGAGCGCGGCCTTGGCCACACCCATCACGCTATAGCCGGGGAAGACGCGCTCCGAGCCGAGGTAGCTCAGCGTCATGATGCTGCCGCCATCGGTCATCAACGGCGCGATTCGCTGTGCGGCGGCGATCAGCGAATAGACACTGACGTTGTGCGCGATCGCGAAGCCCTCGCGCGTGGTGTCGGCGAAGCGGCCGCGCAGTTCACCCGGCGGCGCGAAGGCGACGCTGTGCAGGAAGGCATCGACCGTGCCGAAATCGGCGGCGAGTGACGCGCCGAGCGCATCGAGATCCTCGTCCGATTCGACGTTGCACTGGTACGACTTCGAGCCGGGCGCCAGCGTAACCAGCTGATCCGCCTCGCGCTTGCTGCGTTCCTCACGGTAGGTGATTACCAGCTTCGCGCCGGCCTCGGCCATCGCGGTGGCGGCGGCATACCCGATGCTCCACTTGTTGGCCACCCCCATGATCACGCAGGTCTTGCCGGCGAGGAGCTGATTGCTCGCTCCGCTCTCCTCGGACACGCTCTTACCTCCAGGTTCATCGTTCACGAACCACACTCGCCGATCGGCGGCGGTTCGGTGCCACCGGGCAAATTCCGGTTGCCTGATTCTACCCCGCGCTCACCGCCGGATGACCGTTCCGCCCGCATGGTGCATGATACCGGCGGAACTGACCCGTTTCGTGCACGCGAAGGAGCAAACTGTGTCCGAACTGATTCCGATTTTCGACGGCCACAACGACACCATTCTGTCGATCATGGCCGGCACCACCAATCTCTTCAGCGAAAACGAAACCGGGCACATCGATCTGCCCAAGGCGAAACAGGGCGGACTCGCCGGCGGCTTCTTCGCAGTGTTCGTGCCGAATCAGGAGGCCCGGATCGATGTCAACGATCCCACCGCCTCCCCCTTCGGTTCGCCCGACACCATGCCGCCGATGATGTCGACCGAGTACGCCGTCTCGTTCGCCGCCACGGCGCTCG
>JADLGF010000135.1 GCA_020849415.1 Thermomicrobiales bacterium | reverse complement strand
GGCACCGAGGGAGAGATCCGCGCCTTTCTGCACCAGTTCCTGCTCGGTCCGGAGCAGGTGTTGCGACCGGCCGGGGAGCTCTCGTACGGCGAACGCGCCCGGTTGGCGCTGGCGCTGCTGGCGATCGGCGGCGCCAACCTGCTCATGCTCGACGAACCGATGAATCACCTCGATATTCCCAGCCGGGAGCAATTGGAGGAAGCGATCGCGACGGCTGAAGTGGCGGTCGTCATGGTGTCACACGACCGTTACGCGCTGGAACGGCTCGACGCCACGCTGGTCGATGTCGAACAATGGAGTCATGGTTAAAGGTGAGCGAGTGAAGAAACGACGAACGAGCTGGAACGGGTGGCGCATGGTCGCTGGCGGCGCCTTCTTGCTGATCTTCGGCTTCTCGTTCATCACGAATAACTTCGGCCCGATCTGGCTCGGCGGCACGATGATCCTGGCCGGCATCGGCCTGGCCATCTACGGCCGCCGCCATTAACGGGCCGCCGTTCGATCAGGCGCTGTAGTGCGCCATGCCCCACTCGTGGACATCGAATGGTTCCTCGCCGTCGGCGGGGCGGCGGGCGAGCCACTCGCCATCCGCGTTCAATTCCCGGGCGTTGACGGTGTCGCGCAGGTAGCCGGGGAGAATCTCATCGATCAGGTGGCGGCGGATCGACTCCTCCTCGATCGGGAAGAGGACCTCGACACGCTTGTCGAGATTCCGCTCCATCAGGTCGGCGCTGCCAAGATAAATCTCATCGTTGCCGCCGTTATGGAAGTAATAGATGCGGCTGTGTTCCAGATAGCGGCCGACGATGCTGGTGACGCGGATGTTCTCGCTCCAGCCGGCCACGCCGGGGCGCAGACAACAGATGCCGCGCACGATCAGGTCGATCTGCACGCCGGCTTGCGACGCCCGGTAGAGCGCGGCGATCGATTGCTTGTCGACCAGGGAGTTCATCTTGAAGACGATCCGGCCGTCGCCCGATTGCCGGTGGCGTTCGACCTCGCGATCGATTCGCCGCACGAGCTCATTGCGCATGGCCGCCGGGGCCACCAGCAATTTGCGGTAATCACTCTGCAGCGAGAAGCCGGTCAGCACGTTGAACAGCTCGGATACGTCGGCGCTGATCTCATCTCGCGCTGTGAAGAGGGCGACGTCCTCGTAAATCCGGGCGGTGCTGGCGTTGTAATTGCCGGTCGAGAGGTGCACGTACCGGCGGGTGCCATCTTCTTCCTGCCGGACGATCAGCGTGGCCTTGCAGTGCGTTTTCAGGCCGTGGACGCCGTACGCGACGTGCACGCCCTTCTCTTCGAGCCGGTGCGCCAGGGAGATGTTGTTCTCCTCATCGAACCGCGCTTTCACCTCGACCAGCACGGCGACCTGGGTATCGTCGTCGCGCGCCTCGACGAGCGAGGGAACGAGGGGCGAATCGCGGCCGATCCGGTAAAGCGTTTGCTTGATCGCGACGACATGTTTGTCGCGCGAGGCCCGGCGAAGAAAATCCGCGAAGATGCTGAACGACTGGTACGGGTGGTGGATCATGACGTCGCGTTCCCGCAGGAGCGCGAAAACGTCGAGTTCATCCTCATCCACATCGTCATCGGTGGCGCCCACCAGGGATGAGAACGACGCGTGTGGAGGCTGGTAGGGTGTTTCCTTGAGATCGGGCCGATCGAGCTTCATCAATTCGAACAACGATTCCGCCGCCATCGGGCCATCGATCACGTACGAATCGCGTTCATCGGCGTGGAGTTGGTCGATCAGCCAGCCACGCACGTCATCCGGCATCTGGAAATCGGTGACCAGTTGCACCACGCTGCCGAAACTGCGTTGCTGCAGGAACTCCTTCATCGTCACGAGCAGATCGCGGATATCGTCTTCATCCTCGTCGAGGTCGATATCGGAATCGCGGATGACGTGGAAGGGATACGAAGCGACGATGTCGTTACCCGGGAAGAGTTCCCGCAAGTGGGCGGCGATAACCTGCTCGATCATCACGAACCGGTATGAGGCGCGCGGTTCGTCGTTCTCCGCCGGCTCCACCCCTTCCCCGACATTCAGGAAGCGCGGGAAAACCGCCGGCACCTTCACCCGCGCGAAGCGGAAGCCGGCCGCCGGTGAGCGCAGGACGACGAGCAGATTGAGACTCTGGTTCGACACGTGCGGGAAGCGCCGGGCGCTGTCGACCGCCTGCGGCGTGAGCACCGGGAAGATGTCGTGCAGGAAGCGATCGCGCAGGTCGGCGCGCTCGGCATCGGTGAGATCGACCCAGTTCAGAATCTGAACGCCTGATTCCGCCAGCGACGGGATCAGCTCGCCCTTGATCAGCGCCGCGTGCCGCTCAACAAGTTGCTGCGTCACCGCCTGGATCGCCAGCGCCTGTTGCAACGGCGGCCGGCCATCGGGCCCCTCATCGGTCCGGCCGGCGGTGACCTTCCGCTTCACACCGGCGACGCGAATCATGAAGAACTCGTCGAGATTCGAGGCGAAGATCGCGGCGAATTTGGCCCGCTCCAGAAGCGGCAGATTGCGATCCTCGGCTTCTTCGAGTACCCGGGCGTTGAAGGCCAGCCAACTCAACTCGCGATTGATGAAGAGATCAGGCGGAAACAGGGCGACGTCGGCGTCCGGCGGCTCGGGCTCGGCGGACAAGGGTGGATAGAACGGCTCGGAGGTGATCTCCTCGATCGAAACCGGGAGCTCGGTGGCGACCGGCGGCGGTGCGCTCGCATCGGATGGTCGGCGTCTCATTCTGGATACTCTTTCGCATCACAACCAACGAGCCGCGGCAACTGGCACGATGAATCGTCGCCTGACAACGGTTGGCACTCGATTCCAGCAATTAGACACGAGCGGGCACGGACTGTCGAGGCGCCCGGAAGAACCAGATTCGCCCGTGATTGGCGTACGTTCGCGTGGTTTCGGATCGGTTTCGAGTGTTAATTCACAATGATGCCTCGGCGCGCGCTCGCCCCGCCGGGGGCCCGTGCGGATGCGCTACTCTTTCATCCATCGGGTTGATATTCCGGAGCGCCAATACGCGCTCCGATTCCGGAAAGGCGTTGCATCATGACGACTGCGCAAACCGTTGCTCCCCGCTACGAACGCTCGAAGGTGTACGACGCCATCCGTGAGAATCTCTGGATTCACTTCACGCAAATGGCCGATTTTCAGGATCCCGCCGCTCGGCCGACGGTGATCGTGCGTGGTGAGGGTTCGACGATCTGGGATGACCAGGGCAATGAATTGCTCGACGGTCTGGCCGGGCTGTACTCCGTCAACGCCGGCTACGGACGGCGCGAGATCGTCGACGCGATGGTTGCCCAGCTGGAGCAGATTCCGTTCGTCAACGCCTTCGCCTTCGCCAGCGTGCCGGCCGCAGTGCTGGCCGATCGGCTCGGTGAATTGGCGCCGCTCGGCGGAAATGCCCGGGTCTTTTTCACCTCCGGTGGCTCGGAATCGGTGGAAACGGCGTTGAAACTCGCCAAGCAGTACCAGTCCAACCGCGGCTTCAGCAACCGCTACAAGACGATCTCACGTCGCGGCGCTTACCACGGCACGACCATGGGGGCGCTCTCGGTGAATGGCGTTACCTCGATCAAGAACGCGTTCGGACCGCTGGTGCCGGGCGCGCGACACGTCGAGATGTCGAACGCCTACCGCAGCGACGATGACGGCTACGACGCGATCGAGAAGCTGGTCGCGTTCGAAGGGCCGGAGACGATCGCCGCGATCATCACCGAACCGGTGCAGAACTCGGGCGGCTGCGTGCCGCCGGCCTCGGAGGATTACTTCAAGAAGATCCGCAAGCTCTGCGATGAAACCGGCATTCTCATGATCATGGACGAGGTCATCTGCGGCTTCGGCCGTCTCGGCGCCCTCTTCGGATCCGAGGTGTTCGGGGTCGAGCCGGACATTATCACCACGGCCAAGGGGATCACCTCCTCCTACGCGCCGCTCGGTGCGGTGCTGGTGCGGAAGTCGGTGGCCGATGTTTTCAATCAGGGCCAGAAGTTCAACCACGGTCTGACCTTCGGCGGTCACCCGGCCTCGGCGGCGGCCGGCCTCGCCAATCTCGACATCTTCCTGCGGGAAGACCTGGCGGGCCGATCGAAAATCATGGGCGCGTACCTTCGGAGCGAACTCGAGGCGGCGCTCGGCGATAACCCGATCGTCGGCGACATCCGTGGTATCGGCCTCTTCCAGGGGGTCGAACTGGTCAAGGATCGCGCCACCAAGGAGACGCCGAACGATCACGAGGCGATGGTGTGGCTGACCGACGAACTGCGACGCAAGGGAATCATGCTGCGCGTGGATGAGCGGGTCGATCCGACCACCCAGTTCTCGCCGCCGCTGATCATTACGAAAGAAGAAATCGACCGGATGGTGCTGGAACTCACCGCCTGCATCACCGAAATCGGCCGCCGCTGGGGCAAGATCGGCTCCGCACATTGATTGTGGCTCGGACCGAGGCCCTGTGGTTCAAACCACAGGGTAATGACGGAAGAGGCTCCGCCTCTTTTTGGTTCGACATCGCCAGCCCAAGTGGCGGAACCCCTTCCGTCTCTGGCATCAGGTTCTCAACCTAATGGCTTGCGATGGGCCAGCTTCCGTCAAAGAAAAAGCGGGCGACCCGGGTTGGGTCGCCCGCTTTCTTGATTCGGTGCCGGGTTAGATAGAGGCCGGAGTTTGATCGTCCAGGGTCGCCTCAGCGGATTCCACCACCGCTTCGGCTTCGGCGGCGGTGATCACGTTGTCCGATTCGCTCCGTAACGGCGGACCGAGCAGCGCGATGACATCGTCCGCGTCGACCGTTTCCTTGTCGAGCAGCGCCGCGACCAGCTTCTCGAGATCGACCCGGTGGATGCGGATCGTGTCCTCGGCCTGGCCGAGCGCCGATTCGACCATCTCGCGCACGGCCTTGTCGAGCCGCTCGGAGGTGGAATCGGAGTACGCCTTGTCCTGCGTGATCTCACGACCGAGGAAGATGTGCTCTTCACCGGTGCCGAGGTAGACCGCACCGATCTCCTCGCTCATGCCCCAGGTGCCGACCATCCGCCGGGCGATGCCGGTCGCGGTCTTGAGATCGCTCTCTGCGCCGG
>JADLGF010000134.1 GCA_020849415.1 Thermomicrobiales bacterium | reverse complement strand
GGCCTCGGTGTAGCTCCAGCCGAGCAGATCGCGATAGAACGCCATCGCGCGTTGCGGATCGGGGGTGGTGAGATCGAACCAGATGAACGTGCCTTCGCCGTTGCTCATGGGATGCACTCCTTCTTGCGCTACTCGCCCGGTTCCGGACCATCACCGGACCTGGAGTCGAACGGCTCCTGCGAATGGTCGTTCGGGATAGCGGTAAATCGACGTTTAGGTTAAGTGGCGCCGATGAGATCGAAGATGCTGTGGGTGGTGGCGACGATCGGGTGATCCTGCCGGTTTGCGAGGAGCACGATCGAGGCGTTGCGCTCCGGTTGCCGGAAGAGGGCCGAGCGAAAGCCGATCGTCTCGCCGAAGTGGCCGTACCAGCGATCGCCACCGATGTCGTACGACTCCCAGCCGAGGCCGTAGTTGTGCGGCCCGGGTGCAAGCATCTCGCGCACCGATTCGGGCGCGACCACCTGGCCGGCGAAAAAGGCGTCGAGCCAGGCGAGGAGATCGTGCGTACGGGAGGTGAGTCCGCCGGCCGATTCGGCAAGATCGGGCCGGCCGAAGCGGGATACCGGCAACACCAGCCCCTGTACCGGCAGGTAGCCGACAGCGAGGGGGCCGCGATCATCGGTCGGCGTCAGCCAGGTGTGGCGTAACCCGAGGGGCCGGGTGATCCGCTCGGCCAGCGCGGTTTCCCACGTCTGGCCGGTGACCGCCTCGATGATGCGGCCGAGGTAGAGGTAGCCGGAGTTCGAGTAGTGATACTGGCTGCCGGGCTCGAAGCGGAGCGGTTCCACCGCGATCCGATCGAGCAAGCGTGAGAGCGTTTCCGGGTAGTGTTCGACATCGAAAACGTCGAAGAGTTCGAGAAAATCGGGCACGCCCGAAGTGTGCATCAACAGGTGGCGGATCGTGACCGGCTCGTCACCGGAATCAAGCTGATCGGCGAATTGCGGCAGCAACTCCGAGGCCGGGTCGTCGAGGTCGAACGCGCCTTCGTCCCGGAGTTGCACGATCTGGGTGGCGGTGAAGGTCTTGGTGACTGAGGCGATCTGGAAGCCGGTATCGGTGGTGTTCAGCCGCCGGGTGACGCCATCGGCATAGCCGTAGGCAGTGTCGAGCCCGACTTTGCCGTCGATCGTGATCAGGGCCGCTCCGGAGAACGTCGGATCGACTGATTGGTCGGCCAGAAGCGCGTCGATCGTGTCCGCCACCGTTGGTACAGGTGACGCCGTTTGCATCGCCGCAATGCCGGACCACGGACACGCGGCCAACCCGGCGGCCCACACTGCCGCGAGCATTTGTCTGCGGTTGACCATGAAAGGACACTCGTTTCCGGAAACGTATCAGGCTGCGATCGTGAATCGCACCTCACCCCACGTACGGCCGAGGTGATCGAGCAACCCTTTAACCAGGAATCCGGCGCCGAGGAGTTCGAGGGTCTCCTCAACCGCGCCGATCATTTCGTAGAGGAGATCATCCCCCCGCGAGGAAAGATACCAGCCGCTGATTAGCTCGACTCCTAACGCGCCACTCATCATCAGCGCCGCTGCGATGAGTAAATTCCGTCGGGTCAGGTCAGGCAAATTGCGCAGAAACGGCACGTAAACAATGAGGAGCACCGCGGTCAGGAGGGCGGCCGGAATGACCCAGGCGAAGAAAAGCCAGCCCTCGGTTACGCCCAGGAAATCACGTAGCGGCGCAATCGTCATCTCGTGAATAGTGATCGCTTCATCGGCCATCAGGAAGGTGAACAGGAGTGCCAGCGCCAGCCACCAGTTCGAGAAGCGATCGCCCGCCCGGCGACCGATCCAGCCGATCATCCCGAAGAGCAGCGCTCCGACGCCGAGGAGGAGCGTGGCGAACAGGGTGGGGAGACTGAGCTCCCCGTTCATGTTCGTGCGTGGCACGAATCCTTTGAGATTCGGCTTTTCGAGCTGATGCTCGGCGAACTGACCCGCGACATGAGCCACGAGCAACAGTCCGATCACCACGAGAATGCTGCGGAAAATCAGTCCGGCCGATAGGGGCAGCGTCGGCGGCGGTGGCTCGGATGGATCGATCATCGAGCCATTCTAGTGCAGATCGGCTCAAGAATCCCGATGGATTCCTTTCGCTAATCCCCGACCGGGCGAACGGGATCGCTGGTCCATTCGGACCACGAGCCGGCGTAGATCTGCACCGACCAGTAGCCGAGCGAGTTGAGCGCGAGCGAGGTATTCGAAGAGAGGATGCCGCTGGTGCAATAGACGATCACCTGCAGGTCCGGCGTCACGCCGGCATCGACGTAGAGCGCAAACAGCTCGTCGGCCGGGAGCAGCGCACCGTCCGGCCCGAAGTTATCGGCCGCCGGGATGTTGATCGCCCCCGGAATGTGCCCGGCCGCGTATTCCGACGGCGAACGAGCGTCGATGATGGCGACGTAGTCGTCGTCGAGCGAGGCTTCGACATCGGCCGTGGTCGCGACCAGCGAATAGTCGATCAGGCCGTAGTAAACGGTCGTGGCGACATCGACCAGCGGCACGCCGATGTCGACCGGGCGATCGCCCGCTTCCCAGGCGGTCATGCCACCATCGAGCACGGAAACAGCCGGGTGGGAGAGTCGCGTCAGTGCCCACCACAAGCGGGCGGCGTTCATATCACCGTAGTCGTAGACCACCACCACGGAATCGACCGTGATGCCGGCGCCGCCGAGAGCGGTTTCGATCCCCTCCTGCCAGGCGGGGTCTTCGGTGCCGGCGATCTCGATGGCCTCAGGCGCGATCCTGATCGCGCCGGGAATGTGGCCGGCTTCGTAATCTTCGGAGTCGGCGATGGCAACGATGACGAGATCGGGATTGGTTTCCAGTTCGAAGTCGAGCCAGGGTGCATCGACCACCGCCGGTACCGCGTATTCGGCCCAGGTGCCGGTGTCGTAGTCTGATTCGACGGCGGTCGAGTCCGACCAGATGAACCCGAAAAAGCCGATGATCGCCATCAGAATCGTCAGGATCACCCCGAGGATGAATCCGAAAACCGTGCCGAGAATTGCCATCGCGTCTGCCCCTCGCTGCTGAGCGATCGTGGCCGGCCCCGTTTCGAAGCCGGCGCGCTCGCCGATGCCACGCGCTAACTGTAGCCGGTGCGCGGCTTCAGGCTGCGCCGGAGTGTTCGCCCGGCAACGCCGGCCAGCCCGATCAGCCGGGGATCGGCCGGCCCCGGCTACCCGCCGGTTGAAGCTGTACGGTCGAGGTCGTGGCGGCGGTGACGGGGTGTCCGAAGAAGGCGCCCGCGAAGAGAACGCCCAGTAGCAGGAAAGCGGATGCGATCATGCCGTGGGCGATCAGGATCACGGCGCTGTTCGGGTGACCGTAGGCGCGGAACGCAAGCGCCGCCGATCCGATCAGCACCCCGCCGGCGAGGAGCGTCGCCTGGACCCAGGCGAGTCGCGGCCAGCGCAGCGGATGACCGGCGAAGCGGGGCACGAGGTAGTACCCGACGCCCGAGATCAGCATCCCGGTGAAGCCGAAGAGATTGATGCCGGCGTGGGTGAGTCGTAGCCGGGCGCCGATGGCCGGATCGATGGCGAACCAGCTCCCGAGCACCACCCCGACCAGCAGGCAGAGCGCCGCGATCAGCATCGCCGGTCGCACCACACCCGGCATCTTGAGCAGGAACGGCAGGATCGTCGACAGGAAGAGCACGATGGCGGCCGCCTGCAGCGGTCCGGCCAGGTAGAAGAGGCGTTCGAAGTCGAAGGCGAGCGCGATCAGCATCGCGGGCATGCCGATCAGGGTGCCGATGAGGTGCAACCGCAGCGGCCAGATCGATCCCCACGGCCGGCCGGTCCAGCGCGAGAGCACGTGGTAGCAGATGCCGGAGGCCATCGAAAGCATGAAACCAGCCAGCATGGCGTGCGCCCACACGAGGTCCCAGCGTCCCCGATCGGGTTCCCAGAAGCGGAGGACGACGCCGATCGTCAACCCGGTGAGCAGGAAGAGCGAGGAGATGCGGGTGAAGACAATGGCGACGCGATCGACCTGCTTCTGACCGGCATTGGCGGCTGGCATCGGCGGTGCAACGCTCTTCGCTTCCTGCCGGAAGAGGCTGGCGATGTTCGCCATGAAGCAGATGCCGCTGGCCAGGGCGGCGAAGCTGCCGAGTGTGATCATGGGATCGTTCCCGGCGATGCGGCCTGCGTAGACGAGCCAGGCGCCGGCGATCATCAGGATCACCTGCGTCTGTACGAGTCGCGGATTGCGCCATTGCCGGCGCGAGAAGGCGGGCACGACCCGGATGTTGACGGCGTAGATCATCGGCGCGATGCCGCCCAGCACCGCCAGCGGCACCACCGCCTGCCAACGGGTTGGGTGATCGACGATCAGGCCGGTGGTGAAGGCGGCCACCGCCAGGGCGATGGTGGCGGCGATCATCGTCAGGGGAACGAGTCGTTGGCCCATGGCGATCAGGCTTCGGCGCCGGACAGGCTCGCCAGTTTGGGAAGCACGACTTCATGAGCAACGTTGTGCAGCGCCAACGCCTCGCCGAGTGGGTGACCGCCGCCGCAGCAGAGATCGAACCCGTACGGCGCCAGCACTTCGAGGGCGCGCGGTTCGCGATCGATGATGTCGCGAATCGTCATCGCCAGCAACGCGTCGGAATCGAGCGGCAGGCGGGACACGGTTTGGTTGGACATAGCGATTACCTCCAGACGCGAACCGGTCGGTTCGCAGGTACACATAGAGAAAAGGATCGCCAATACATCACCACAACGATGACCGACTTCCACCGGCCATCGTTACAAAACCGTATCAATTCCGACTGGATAACTCAACTATCATCGGTGGCTGAATGTGGATGTCTACATAGTGTCTGACGCATAGGTTGAAGTCCGCCCGTGTAAGGGAGGATTCACTGAGTCGGTTCCAACACCTCTTCGAGTCGTGTGATCAATATTGGAAGATCGGTTTGGATCGAATCCCAAACGACCTGATCATCGATTTGGTCGTATCCGTGGATGATTCGGTTGCGGAGTCCAATGACCTGACCGATCTCCGGCAAGCGATCACGGAGATCCGGCTCACTACGGGACGCTGCGTTGAGCGATTCGCCGATGATCTCCCACAGCCGTTCACACGCAAGCCGAAACATCCGGTTCGACCGGAACGTCACGATGGTTTCTCCGGCGCTCATCGCCTGAAGTTCTCTACAAGCTGTCAGCGAGTCGCGCAGCCGCTTCGCGGTTTCGGTCCTCAAAAACGGTCTCCCGCTGCTGATCTACGAATCGCCGGAAGTCGGGATCCTGAATCGAACGCTCGGTGATCAAATCGACTTCGCGTCCGAGTATCGCTTCCAGTTCATCGGCCAGTTGAACGAATCGCCGGGCGTAGCCGGGGGAGCGATCCCAGAAATTGACGACAAAATCGAAATCGCTCGTTTCAGGTTTGAATTCCTCGGTCGTAGCCGAGCCGAAGAGATCGAGTTTGTAGACGCCGTAGGATCGGCAGAGTTCGGCGATCTCCGGCTGGTGCTCGATGATGCTCGTGACCATGTCGAACCTCCTGGTGGAGATTATGACGCGGAACCCGACCCCTCAACGTAGCCGGTCAGCGCTGTGATGGCCTTGTCGAGGCGAGCGCGGAGGCGATCGTTGCCGATCACGCGCAACGTTTCGAACAGGCCGGGCGACTGGGTGCGGCCGGTGGCGGCGACCCGGAT
>JADLGF010000133.1 GCA_020849415.1 Thermomicrobiales bacterium | reverse complement strand
TGTCATCGCGCGTGATCTGCAACGAGTTGTAGATCTCCGGCAGATGCCCCGCGGGGAATTCGATATCAACGACCGGGCCGAGGACCTGTACGATCTTCCCCGTTACTCCAGTTGCAGCGGCAACCATGCCTTGACTCCTCATCCGGATTTGCTGATCGGGCGCGCGCCACGCCCCGGATCATTGCTACGTCGATGCGCCGGCACATTTGTCCGGCGCGGCGCGCGCCGGTTCGAACCCGTTCGCTAGTTCCCCGCGGCCGCGGCTCCAGCCGAGATCTCGGCGACTTCGCGGGTAATCAAGGCCTGTCGCGCCTTGTTGTAGGAAAGATCGAGTTCCTTCACCAGATCCTTGGCGTTGTCCGTGGCGTTTCGCATCGCCACCATGCGCGCCGAGTGCTCCGAGGCCGTGGCCTCGAGCAGGGTCTGGTACACCTGAATCTCAACGTACCGGGGCAGCAAGTGCTCCAGCACCTCGTTCGGGCTCGGCTCGAAGATGTACTCGCCGAATTCGCCGCCGCTTTCCGGCTGCTCGATCGGCAGGAGCTGTTTCACATCGGGCACCTGGGTCAGCGTGTTCACGAACCGCGCGTAGACCAGGTAGACCGCATCGACCTCGCCCTGGATGAACTGATCGACCGCCGTCTGGGCGATCGGACGCACCTGGTCGAGTTCGAAGTTATCGCCGAGATCGGTGAAGCTGGCGACCAGGTTCTGACCGGCGCGCGCCATGTAATCGCGCGATTTCTTGCCGACCGCGATCACCTTCACCGGCACGGTCGCTTCCTTGAGAATGAAGCTCGACGCGCGACGAAGAATGTTCGAGTTCAGCGGGCCGGTCAGGCCCTTGTCCGGCGCCACCACGATGATCGCGGCGTTCTTGATCTCACGGTGCGTCAGCAACGGGAACTTCGCCAGATCCTCCGGCGCCAGTTGCAACGTCGCCAGATCGGCGATCACACCCTGCAGCCGTTCGGCGTACGGGCGCGAACTCGTCACCCGCTGCTGGGCGCGCCGCATCTTCGAAGCGGAGACCATTTCCATGGCCCGCGTGATCTGCGAGATATTGCGTACCGACCGGATGCGGCGGCGTATTTCACGTGGACTCGCCACGATCTCCTCCTTCCGCGCCGGCTAGCCAGCCGGCACGTGCCGCAAACCTAGCGGGCCGTCGCCCACTTCGAACCCGCCTTGAAATCGTCGGCGACCTTCTTCAGGTCGGCGATCAGCGGATCGTCCCACTTCTCGGTCACGATGCGATCGAGCACGCTGGCGCCGGTAGCGCGCATGTAGTTGAGGAACGACTCCTCGAACTCACGCACATCCTCGACCGGCACATTGTCCAGGTAGCCATTGGTGGCGACCCAGATCGACGCGACTTCTTCCTGCACCGGCAACGGCTGGTACTGGCCCTGCTTGAGGACCTCCGTCAACCGCTGACCGCGATCGAGCTGCGCCTTCGTGGCCGGATCGAGATCCGAGCCGAACTGCGCGAACGCGGCGAGCGAGCGGAACGCGGCCATATCGAGGCGCAGACGCCCCGCGACCTTGTTCATCGCGCGAATCTGGGCGGCGCCACCGACGCGGCTCACTGAGATACCGGCGTTCACAGCCGGGCGAACGCCGGCGTAGAAGAGATCGGCTTCAAGGAAGATCTGACCGTCGGTGATCGAAATCACGTTGGTCGGGATGTACGCGGAAACGTCACCCGCCTGGGTCTCGATGATCGGCAGCGCCGTCAGCGATCCGCCACCGAGGTTGTCGTTCATGCGTGCGGCACGCTCGAGCAATCGGGAGTGCAGGTAGAAAACGTCGCCCGGGTAGGCTTCGCGTCCCGGAGGACGGCGCATGAGCAGCGACACCTGGCGGTACGCCCACGCGTGCTTGGAAAGGTCATCGTAAACAATGAGCGCGGCCTTGCCGTTCTCCATGAACTCTTCGCCCATGGCGCAACCGGCGAACGGCGCGATGTACTGCTGCGAGGCGGGGTCGGAAGCGGCCGCCATCACGATGATGGTGTGCTCCATGGCGCCATGCTGCTCGAGCGTGCGCACCGCCTGCGCGACCTGGGCCTGCTTCTGGCCGATCGCGACGTAGATGCAGATAACGCCGAGGCCCTTCTGGTTGATGATCGTGTCGAGGGCGATGGCGGTCTTGCCGGTCTGGCGGTCGCCGATGATCAGCTCACGCTGGCCGCGGCCGATCGGGATCATCGAGTCGATCGACTTGATGCCCGTCTGCAGCGGCTGATCGACGTCCTGCCGGAGCACGACGCCCGGCGCGATCCGCTCGATCGGGCGGCTCCGGTCGGTCTGAATCGGACCCTTGCCGTCGACCGGCTGGCCGAGCGCGTTCACCACGCGGCCGATCAGCGCGTCACCGACCGGCACCGAGGCGATGCGGCCGGTGGAGCGAACCTCGTCGCCCTCTTCGATGCCGGTGTACTCACCAAGGATGATGACACCGACGGAATCCTCTTCGAGGTTGAACGCCATGCCAAGCACGCCGGTCTTCGTGAATTCGACCAGCTCGCTCGCCATCACATTGCTGAGCCCGTACACCTGCGCGATGCCATCGCCGACTTCGACGACGCGTCCGACATTGGTGACGCTCATTTGCTGATCGAAACCAGCGATCTGCTGCTTCAGAATGTCGCTGATTTCGGTTGCCCGTACAGCCATCCTTGTCCTGTCCTCTCACGGCCCCGCCGGCCGCCTGGCGATCTTGTCCTGAGTGCCGAGTGGGCTACGCGGCCGAAAGCCGTTCCCGCAACTGTCGAAGCTGGTTGATCACACTGCCATCGATCAGCTGGTCGCCGACCAGAGCGATAATGCCGCCGATGATAGAGGGATCGACTTTCGTGCGCAGGCGCACCTGCTTGCCGATGAGCTCGCTCAGCTTCTCCTGAACGATCGTCTGGCCTGCCTCCGAGAGCGGTTCCGCCGTGGTCACATCGGCGTAAACGATTCCCTGTTCAGCCAGCATTGACTCTTCGAAGAGTTGGTAGAGCTCCGGAATGATATCGAGGCGTTGCTTTTCGACCAGCAGCTTGATCAGGTTCCTCACCTGAGCGTGCTCGTCGCCCTTATCAAGAAAGGTTTCGAGGAGCGCAATCTTCTTTTCATCATCCGTGGTCGGATTCTTGAGAAAAGCGCCGGCCTCGGCATTGCTCGCGACATCGTTCAGGAGCGCCAGGTCAGCATGCCACTGGCCCAGGGTGCCCTGTTCTTTGGCCAGGCTGAAAACCGCCTGTGCATAGCGCTTGGCGACGCCGCTTGCCATGCCTCGTTCCTCGCTCCTTCATGCCCGGTCACGCCGAAGCGTTTCCGGGGCGCGGGATCGCCCGGTTTATGCGACCGGGCGATCTCCAGATGACGCTTCCGTCAGTGTTTCTTCGATCAGGCGCGCCTGAGCGGCCGGATCGAGTTCCTTGCGCACGATCTTCGTCGCCGCGGATACCGCCAGTTCGGCGATCTCCTGCCGCAACTGCTGTCGCGCCGCTTCGGTTTCGCTCTGCAGGGTGGCCTGAGCGCGGGCGAGGTATTCCCCGGCCTGCTTCTCAGCCTGCTCCTTGGCGCGCGCGATCTGATCATCACCCGCTGAGCGGGCATCGACCAGGATCTGCTGCGCCTGGGCCCGCGCCTCGCGCAGGACCTCTTCATTACGAGCCGCGGTGGTAGCAAGCTCCGCCTTCATGCGGTCGGCAGCTTCCATCCCCTCGCGGATCTTCTGTTCGCGCTGATCGAGCACCCGCGCGATCGGTCCGCCGCCAAGCCTCCAGAGAAGGATGACGAAGATCCCGAACGAGATCAGTTGAACGATCAGCTTCCAGCCGCTGATTCCAAGCGCATCCATGCGTTCGTCCTTCACCCCCCGCCTGCGCGGCCCACTCCTCGGTGGAAGCCTCGCCGCCGGCGCCGGTCAATTCGACGTACGGTGAAGCGGGGCCGGCCAAAGCCAGGCGCCCGCTCCCCGGGGATCGACTAGACGAAGAGAATGATGATCGCGATAACGAACGCGTAGATCGCGACCGCTTCCGCGAGCGCCGCGCCGATGATCATCGTCGAGCGGATTTCGCCGGCGGCTTCCGGGTTGCGGCCGATCGCGTCCATCGCGCCCTTCACGGCCAAACCAAGACCGAGGCCCGGGCCGATAGCCCCAAGGCCGATGGCCAGAGCGGCGCCAATGTACGGTACAGCACTTGCGTCGGTAATCCCGTCGAACACCGAGGTTCCTCCTTCGAGTCCTGGCGGCCTACCCGCCGGCTCCCTCGTTCCCGCAGACGGCCCCTGCCGTCCCCGCCGGACGTAAATCGATCCCGGACCAAGTTCCTCCGGCGGATCATCCGCCGGTTGTCCGCTAAGTCATCAGCCGCCGGGCGCGCCCGGCGGGGTTGGTGGGCCTAATCGCCCACCGCCGGCGAAGTCGCCGGGTGATGCGCCGCCTCATGCCCATGGCCCTCTTCGTGTTCGGGTCCGTGGTGGGCAGCCGCCAGGGTGAGATAGATCAGGGTAAGGAGTGAGAAGACCAGCGCCTGGATGGTGCCGAAGAGCAGTTCCAGACCCAGGAAGACAACCGGGAAGACTAGCGGGAGTACCGCGATCTTCAGCGCCGCGCCGAGGGCGAACATCACGCCCAGGAGCACTTCGCCGGCGAAGACATTGCCGAAAAGACGGGCGGAGAGCGAAACGACGCGGCTGACTTCACCGATGACTTCGATCGGGAAGAGGAAGGGCGGATCGGCCATGTGCTTGATCCGGCCACCAAAGCCGTGCGCGCGAATGCCGTACACCTGCACGGCGCCAACGGCGAGCAGCGCCATCGCCAGGGTCATGTTGAGATCAGCGTTGGGGGGACGAATGAAGGGGACCAGCACCTTGTGGGCCTCTTCTTCGGCGTGATCATCGGTGGCGGCCACCGTGCTGCTCTGGGCCTCATCGTCATGGTCGCCATCGAGCACGACCTCGGCGTGGGCCTCTTCCTCGTAGTAGCCGATGGTGCCCACACCCGGCAGCAGGCCGGAGAGATTCGCGATCCAGATGAAAACGAAGAGGCCGAAGATGATCGGCAGGATCTTGCCGCCGAACTTGCGGCCGGCGGTGCCGTAGACGAGGTTGGAAACAAAATCGACGATCATCTCAATCGCCGACTGGAACCGGCCGGGTATCAACGCGCCCTTGCGTGCCGCCGCCCAGAAAACCAGGATGATGAGCGCCATGATCACCCACATGGTGGCCATGGAGTTGGTGACCTCGATCGGGCCGATCGTAAAGAGCTTCTCGGCCGCTAACTCGACATGAACGTCAAGATCCATAGTCTCGGTCTTGCTCCTCGCCCACTTCGCGTTTCCGATCCGCCCGCGCGCCACGGCGCTGCGCAATCGGCCCCGTTACCGTTTGCAATCCCCGTGTCACCGGCCCAGGGCGCACCCCATTCCGGCCAACACGAGCGAGTTCCACCAATTGATACGCCGCCAGGAAGAGCGCGAGCGCCACTCCGATCAGCGTGAAGAGCGGAGTCCGCCCGGTCTCCCGATCGATCAACACCCCACCGAAAATGCAAACCATCACGGTGGTCACGATCGAACATCCGAGCCCCGCCGCTACCCCGGCTGCGCCCAGCGCTTGCCGCTCATCGGGCGGCGGACCATCTGGCTCACGCCCTCCGGTCATCGATTGCACATTCTATCACAATCTTTGCGCGTACACGCTGGAATTCGGAATGAACACCGCTCCGGCAATGATACCGGAAGCGGCTTCCCGGCGCAGACCCGTTTCGTGAACGTGGCGCGAACGAATTGGCCGATTTGCCGATGGTTTTCACCCTCCAGAGGGTTGGATAGCCATCCCTTCGGACGCCGAACGATTGCACGCTTCCGCCAGCCGCGTCAGATCGAGCGCCAAAGCAAGGTGGTCGGCATCGGAATTGCCCGTTTTCACCTGTTCGACCCATTGATCGAAGGGCGACGCCAGATCAGCCGGAACCTCGACTGGCTCCCAATCGGAGCGTTCCCGCCGGTTGGCCCGCGCCCGTCTGATCCGGAGTTCGAGGTCAGGCTGCTCGATCCGCACCATTCCCCGATCGCCGTGCACTTCGAGTTCCCAGGTGCCCGGTTGGTCGATGAAGCTCACCTCGGTCACCGCGATCGCGCCGTCGGCGAAGCGCAGCGTCGCGACGGCGTGGTCCTCGACCGCCCGCCCGGTTACATAGCCGTAGGTTGCGCTCACCGATTCCGGCATCCCGACCAGGTAGCGCGCCAGGTAGAGCGGGTGCGCTCCGAGATCGATCAGCGCCCCACCCTGCGCTTCCGCGAGGTTATGGAACTGCGCCGGCAACCAGCCGTCAGGATCGGATTCGGTCCGCATCGCCCCATTGTGGCCAACCCGCATCCGGAAGTAGGTGATCCGGCCGAGTTCACCGCCATCGATCAGCGCCTTCACCGCCCGGGTGTACCCGTTGGAAAGCCGGGGCAGGCAGACCGCCATCACCACGCCGGCCTCGTCAACCGCTTGCAACACCTCGATCGCTTCGTTTGTAGTGGCGGCGATGACCTTCTCCGTGAAGATGTGCTTCCCGGCCCGGGCGGCGGCGATCAGCACGCGGTGGTGCTCCGAAGTGGCGGTGGTCACGATCACCCCGTCGATAGCGGGGTGCGCCAGCACCGCGTCGAGATCGGGTTCGAACCGGACGCCGATCCGGGCGGCCTCCGCCGCTCCCCGCTCCGGGTTCTCATCCCAGACAACCGCGATCTCGGTGCCGGGGTTCGCCAGCGCCTCCCGTTCGTAGTCGCGGGCGTGAACGTGCCAGTAGCTCAACAGCGCCAATTTCATGAGCGGTCGTCCTCCCCGGTGCCACGCAGCAGGAACCCCTCGGCGAACGGATCGTCCGGCTCGATAATGAAGGTGTGCTCGCCGGTGATGAAGCCGCGACCGCCGATTTCGGTCACCACCGCCGGGTGATCGCCGAAGGTCGTTTCCCGGAGCACCTTTCCGGTAAAGACCGAGCCGGTCACGCTTTCGTGCCGGAAGGTTTCACCGATCCCGATCTGCCGGTCGGCGTAGAGCGCCGCCAGCCGCGCCGACGTGCCGGTGCCGCAGGGCGAGCGATCGACCTCGCCCTCGGCGAAAATGAC
>JADLGF010000132.1 GCA_020849415.1 Thermomicrobiales bacterium | reverse complement strand
GACCCTTCATGGAACGCGCCATCACCTTCGTACTCGAACGTGACGGTGTGGTCATCGGGTACTACGCGCTCGTGGAGCAGCCCGACGGGCTGGCGCTCGACAAGCTCTTCATCGATCCACCCTGGATCGGTCGCGGTTACGGCCGGCGGCTTTGGGACCACGCGGTGGCCGAAGCCGGTCTTCGTGGGTTTCGCTCGATCACCTTTTACGCCGATCCGAACGCCGCGCCCTTCTACCGGGCGGTCGGTGCGCGCTTCATCGAGGAGATCGAAACGAGCTGGCCCGGCTGGCGGCTGCATTCGTTCATCCATGAGTTTTGACTTCTTCTGTCGAGTTGTGTTGTCTCGGCACTTCCACCGTCCCGCGGTCTGCGGATAATCGGACGAGAGCGTCATGGTGACGCCGTACGGGCAGGTTTCCCGCCTGTGGTCACCGTGCTATGCTGTACGTACGGTTGCGTCAGGGTGTACGTTCACCCATTTTCAGGCCGATCCTCGCCGCGAGCGGGCGTTCCGCCACCGTCAACGCACCGATCGGAAGAGAACTCGATACGGGCGCTCGGACCATCGCCACGGTTTCCCGCGCGACTCCAGAGTTCGCGAAGGGAGCGAGCGATGGTCTTTCGCCGGGATAACAAGCCAGAGTTCCAGCGCCAGATGGGCGCCTTGCGCCAGCAGCTCGGAACTCATGAGGAGGGACACGTGGCTCCGGATTCGACCTATTCCGATCCGCGGGAAGCGAGCTACGCTCCCGCCCCCCGTGATGTCACGCCGGTCCGCGAGCCGGGTAACTACCCGCTCGGTTCCTACGCGCCGGCGCCGGTCGCCGCGCCCGAAGCTGCGTCCATGCCAACGGCCGATGGCCAGACCAGCGTGATCTCGAACGAAACGATCTGGAAGGGCGATCTCGAATCGCGCGGATCGATTCACATCCACGGCCGGGTCGAGGGTTCGGTCACCGCCGCGCGGGAGATCTTCGTCGCCGAAGGCGCCGAGGTTGACGCCGCGCTCACCGCCGCGGTCATCATCGTGGCCGGCGCGGTCTCGGGCGAAATCCGCTGCACCAACCGGTTCGAGATGCTGCCGAGCGGTCGCGTCGATGGCAATGTGCAGGCGCCGAGCCTGGTCGTCCATGAAGGCGCGTCGATCACCGGCGGCTTCAAGATGGGCTCGCCGGATGTCGGGGCGGACAGCAAGGTTGCCAGCGTCATGGGTCGCCGCGCCGCGCGCGGTACCGCGTAGCCGGCGGGAAACCCCGGGAGGATTGGGAAAACCATGGCTTACCGGTCATCGGAGAGTGGTATGTACACCCCATCGAGCATGATGACCACCGCTCCGGAGGATGGCGCCGAGGGATTCAGCGTCATCGATCGTCACTCGAACTTCGATGGCGCCTTCATCGCGAAGCGCGATCTGCGGATCGAGGGTGAGGTGCGCGGCTCAATTAACTGCGCCGGCACGCTTTTCATTGCGCAGGGCGCGACCGTCAACGCCGAGGTCGAGGCGGAGAACATCACCGTGGCCGGTGACATCTCCGGTGAGATCGTCTGCCGCGGTCGTCTCCAGGTGATGCCGAGCGGACGCCTGCGCGGCAAGGTTGCCACCAAGGCGTTGATCATCAACGAGGGCGCCTTCTACGAGGGCGAGATGGAGATGGCGGTCGAGACCCGGGTATCGGCCGGGGCGACACCCCGTTCTCTGCCCGCGGCGCAGCCGGTTCGGCCCGCCGCGGCGGCCCAACCGGCCACGCCACCACAACCGGCTCCGCAGGTGGCGCCACCGCCGGGTGATCCGGCCTCGCGCACCTTCATCCGGCGCTTCGGCGGCCCGGAAACCGCCTGGGCGGGCGACGAAGAGGAACCGGGATCGGACTATCTGCCGGACGATGAGAACCGCTGACGCCGGATGTCATCTCCCCTACGTGGGTGAAGTTTTGACACGGTGACACGGTATGTTCGGAAGAAAAACGCGTGGTATAGTCGAAAAAATGCGGCGTGGAATGCAATTCCCGGCCGTGCATGATTCCGGTCGGTTCGCCGCCGGTTGACGGCCCGGTTTCGGCGCCACGGAGCGCATTGAGCTCGATCGCCAGGCGATGGTACGAATGGATGGGTTCGCCATACCGCTGGCGATGATGAAGCGAAGGAGGGAGCGCCATTTCTAGCTCGATGTCTGGAGGCGGCGCGGGTTCAGGCGGATCCGGACCGGATCGGCCAGGTAGCGGCAGTCGCGGTTCCGGCGGGTATCCTCCGGCCGGCGGCGGTCGTCCCCCTCGCCAGCAGCCTCCACCGTCCCAACCGGACCGGCCGATCAGTTTTCAGGCCGAGGACCGTTACTGGACCGATTATCTCCGGGTGATTCTCCCGGTGGTCGGTCTGCTTTTGCTGCTCGGACTTTTCTGGTTCTGGGCCTCCAGCCTGATCGGCGATGACGGCGAAGCTCCGGCCACGCCGAGCACCCAGGCGATCATCTTGACCCCCGAAGTACCGACGCCTTCGCCCACGACCGAGACCGAAATCGTTCCGCAAGAGACGACCGAGACCGACGGCGGCGATGGCGGCAACGGCGGCAGCACCACGGAGCCCTCCCCCACTCCCACCGAAGAGGAGGAGGCGCCGAGTGGCGGAACCTTCGAAATCGACGACCTGGTGACCACCACCGATTCCGCTCGACTGCGGAGCTCACCGGCCATCGAGGACGACAATATCGTTACCACCCTCAATGCGGACACCGAACTCCGCATCATTGGCGGACCCACCGAAGCCGATGACTACACGTGGTGGGAAGTCTCGAACGACGAAACCGGCGAAGAAGGCTGGATCGCGGAAACGTTGATCGAACCGTCCTGACCCGGATAATCCACCACGGTTCCTGAAAGCAGCCGATCGGTATGATCGGCTGCTTTTTTGTCGGTTTTTTCGGCCCCTTCTGCTATACTCGGTCGGCGCTCGCGCTCGCGAGCGTTTTATCTGTCACGCGTCTGGATCGACTACGGGGTGCCGCGCTTGCGGTCGTAGCGCGAGATGAAGGGCGCGGAAGTTCAACCGGAGGATCCACATCGTGGCCAACAGCACGCTGGGCATGTCGCCCCAGGAAAGCCTGCGCACGCTGCTCGAAGCGGGCGTTCACTTCGGACACCAGACCAAGCGCTGGAACCCGAAGATGAAGCCGTACATCTTCACCGAGCGCAATGGCATTCACGTCATCGATCTTCAGCAGACCGTCAAGCTGCTCGAGCAGACGCACGAATTCGTCACTGAGCTCACCGCTCGCGGTGGCCGCGTGCTCTTCGTCGGCACCAAGAAGCAGGCCCAGGAAGTCGTCGCCCGCGAGGCGGCGCGCAGCGGCCAGTTCTACATCAATCGCCGCTGGCTCGGCGGCACCCTTACCAACTTTGTCACCATCCGCCAGCGCCTGCGCCTGCTGAAGGAACTCCAGAAGCAGAACGCCGCCGGCGAATTCGAACTCCTCCCGAATCAGGAAGAGGCCAAGAAGCTGCAGGAACTGGAGCGCCTCGAGCGCACTCTCGGCGGCATGCGCGACATGACGCAGTTGCCGGGCGCGATCTTCGTGATCGATCCGAAGCGCGAGCACCTCGCCATCCACGAGGCGAAGCGGCTCCGCATTCCCGTCATCGCCATCACCGACACCAACTGCGATCCCGATCCGATCGATTTCGTGATTCCGGCCAACGATGACGCCATACGCTCGGTCCGCCTGATCGCCGCCGGCATTGCCGACGCCGCGATCGCCGGCCGCACCCGCGCCGAGAGCATCGGCGACGTGGAAGTGACCGACGCCATGACGGCGGCGGTCGACGAAATCGACTTCGATGTCGAAGAGAAGGATGGCGGCGAGGAGTAGTCCTCACCCGCTGCAACCGGCAGTGACCCCTGGTCATTCGAGAGGAATTCGAACAGTGAGCATTTCCGCCAGTCAGGTGAAAGAACTCCGGGAGCTTACCGGCGCCGGCATCATGGAGAGCAAGCGCGCGCTCGAGGAAACCGGCGGCAACATCCAGAAGGCCGTTGATGTCCTCCGCCAGCGTGGTCTGGCCAAGGCCGACAAGAAGGCGGGCCGCATCGCCGCGCAGGGCCTCGTCGAGCCCTACATCCACGCCGGCGGCCGCATTGGCGCCATCGTGGAGCTGAACTGTGAAACCGACTTCGTGGCCCGCACCGATGATTTCCGCGGCCTCGCCCACGATCTCGCCATGCAAGTGGCCGCCAGCAAGCCGCGCTACCTGACCGAGGATGAGATCACCGAGGGCGATTGGGCGGAACTCGAGCGCGAGTTCGGCGATCGCAAGCGCGCTATCGAGGCGACCGTCTTCCTCTCTCAGCCCTTCATCAAGAATCCGCGTGAGTCGATCGGCGATCTCGTCCGCGCCGCGATCGGAAAGCTCGGCGAGAACATTGTGGTCCGCCGCTTCGCCCGATTCGAAATCGGCGAGCTTTCGGGCCAGGACGAAGCGAACGAAGAGTAGCCACGGGAATCGGGCGTGCGGCAACCAACCGCACGCCCGATTCGCATGCAAGGGGGTTGACGCATGGGCGCGAAACGGCGAGTGCTTCTCAAACTGAGCGGCGAGGCGCTGATGGGCGACACCGCCTACGGCATCGATCCCGCCGTGGCCGTTTCGATCGCCACCCAGATTCGCGACGCCCAGCGTCACCCCGCGCAGAACGGCACCGATGACGATCCGGGCGTTGAGATCGCCATCGTCGTCGGTGGCGGCAACATCTGGCGCGGTCTCGCCGCCAGCAGCCAGGGGATGGATCGGTCCACCGCCGATTACATGGGCATGATGGCCACCGTGCTCAACGGCCTCGCCCTGCAGGATGCGCTGGAACACCAGGGCGTTTTCACCCGGGTGATGACCGCCATCCAGATGCACGAGGTCGCCGAGCCCTACATCCGACGCCGCGCCATCCGTCACATGGAAAAGGGTCGCGTGGTGATCATGGCCGCCGGCACCGGTAACCCCTACTTCACCACCGATACCGCCGCCGCCCTGCGCGCGTTGGAAGTCAACGCCGATATCCTGCTGATGGCCAAGAATCAGGTCGATGGCGTCTACTCGGCCGATCCCCGCACCGATCCTTCCGCCCGTCGCTACAAGCAGCTCAGCCACCAGGAAGCGATCGAGCGCAATCTCAAGGTGATGGACACCGCGGCGCTCTCGCTCTGCCGCGAGAATGACCTGCCGATCCTCGTTTTCGACGCCGCGAAGCCGGCTTCGATCACCAATGCGCTGATCGGCGACATCGACGGTACGCTCGTCACTGCCGGCGATTCCATCTTCTCGTAAACTTCATCAGGCGGATCTGGTTCGGGCGTGTTTCAAACACGCCGGCGAATCGATAAGTTCTCCATAGCCGCCGCACAAAGGAGTGACCACCATGATTCAGGACGTCCTGAAAGACACCGAAGAGCGCATGTCGAAATCGCTCGACGCGCTGCGTCGTGATCTTTCGACGATTCGAACCGGCCGCGCGAACCCTTCCCTACTCGATCGGATCATGGTCGATGCCTACGGCGGTCAATCGCCGATCAATCAGGTTGCCAGCATCTCCGTGCCCGATCCGCGCATGCTTGTGATTCAGCCCTGGGACAAGAGTGTCATTCCCGCCATCGAGCGCGCTATTCAGAAGTCCGATATCGGCATCACCCCTAGCAGCGACGGCGTCGTGATCCGCCTGGCGCTGCCGCCCCTCAATGAGGAACGGCGCAAGCAACTCGTCAAACAGGTCCATCACTTCGTGGAGGAAAGCAAGGTCTCCCTCCGTAATGTTCGGCGCGACGGCATGTCGACGGTCAAGGACCTCCTCTCCGAAAAGATGATCTCGGAAGACGACGAACGTCGCGCCGAAACCCAGATCACCGATCTCACCAAGAAGCTTTCCGAGGAGGCCGACAAGATCGGCAAGGCCAAGGAGCTCGAGGTCATGGAGGTCTAGTCCACCGTGTGCAGCGAGCCCTCTGGCGATTCGGGTGAGTACGCCTCATCGCCCCAAACGACCCGGATTCCGCGCCACGTTGCCATCATCATGGACGGCAACGGTCGCTGGGCGGCGCGACGCGGCTTGCCCCGGGTCGAGGGCCATGAGCACGGCACCGACAATATCCGCCGTATCACCTTCGCCGCCGGCGAACTCGGCATCGAGTACCTGACCCTCTGGGCCTTCTCAACCGAGAACTGGCGCCGGCCGGCTGATGAGGTCGACGGTATCCTCCGTATCCTTGGTGAAGCGATCGAACGTGAGACGGATGAACTGAATCGTCAGGGCGCCCGCCTGCGGCACATCGGCAGTCTGGAAGGGCTTTCGCCCGGGTTGTGCAACTCAGTGCTCGACGCCATCGAACTGACCCGGCACAACACCCGGCTCACGCTCACGCTCGCGTTCAACTACGGTGGCCGCCAGGAGATCGTTCACGCCATCAAAGGCATGCTGGCCGATGGGCTCGATCCGGAAACGGTGACCGAGGAAACTGTCGATCGGTATCTCTACACGCAGGGCATGCCCGATCCTGACCTGATCATCCGCACCTCCGGCGAGTACCGGACAAGCAATTTTCTCCTTTGGCAATCGGTTTACAGTGAACTCTACTTCACACCGGTCCTCTGGCCCGACTTCGGCGCGGATGAACTCCGCGAGGCCGTGGCCGATTACGGTCGCCGCGAGCGACGCTTCGGCGCCATTTCGGCCGAAGCGGCCGCGCTCATTGTCGAGTAGCCCGCCGTGAAGCAGCGGTCGAAGAGCGCAGTTGGAGTCGTGATCGCGGGGCTCGTACCGGCCTTCCTCGGCGGCCCCATATTCGCCGCCGCCTGGCTGCTCTTCTGCTACATCGGGTACCGCGAATTCCGCCGGCTCGCTGATGGAGTCGGCGGCGATCCCGGCCCCCTCTTCCCGCTTGCGTTGCCGCTGGCGGCCATCGCCGCCTGGCTCGGCGCCGATTCGTGGGCGCTGACCGCGATCATCTTCGGTGTCGCCATGCTCGGACTCACCGGCCTGATGCGTCGCGACGATCTCACCGGTCTTTTCGAGCGCTTTGCGTTCGGTTCGGCCTCGATCAT
>JADLGF010000131.1 GCA_020849415.1 Thermomicrobiales bacterium | reverse complement strand
TTGACGATCCCGGGCCGATTCCGGCATCATCCCGCTACTAACCAAGGAGAGCGACCGTGCCAGCCGGATTGCGTATCGAGGCGCCAGACCCCGAAACGATGGTGGCCTTTTCATTCGATGGGGTGCCTATGCAAGGGATCGGGGGCGAGAGCATCGCCGCCGCGCTCTTCGCGAATGGCGTCCGCGTTTTTCGCACCATGCCGAAAACGGGCCGCGCCCGTGGCGGCTTCTGCTTTGCCGGACGGTGCAGCGATTGCCAGGTGATCGTGAACGGCACGCCCGCCGTGATGGCCTGCGTCACCGAACTCGAATCGGGCATGCGCATCGAGACGCAGCGCGGGGTCGGGGAGTGGGGCGGCGATGACTGAGTACGACATCGCCATCATCGGCGGTGGTCCGGCCGGAGCTGCGGCCGTCGAGCACCTCGCCTGGCGCGGTATTGCGGAGGCGGTCTGGATTGACGAGAGCAATCCTGATGAGGAAGACCGCGCCCCCGTCACGGAGCGCGTGCAAACGCGATCGGGAACGATCGTTTGGGGTGCGTTTCCCGGCTTCGAGCTGGCGACACGCGGCCCGCACGGCCCGGAACTGCTCCAGGCGAAGCGGCTGATTCTCGCCACCGGCGCCACGGCCGTCGCCCGTTCCTTTCCGGGCTCGGACCGGCCCGGCGTGATGACCGGTGACGGGCTCCAGCGGCTTTTGACGGAGTACCGGGTTTGGCCGGGCGGGAAGCGGGTCGCCATCGTGGGCGATGACATCGCGGCGATCGCGCGGCTCCGGGGGGTGATCGAAGACGCGAGCGGCGATCTCGTCGTGGTCACGAACGACGATCCGGCGGTCATGTCCCGCGACGGCGTGGTCGGAGCGATACGGCTCGCCGATGGCCGGGTGGTTGAAACCGATATCGTGGCGATTTGCGCCGGACGGCAGCCCGACATTGCCCTCGCGTTGATGCTGGAATGCGCAACGGGCTACTCCGGGGAACTCGGTGGTTTCGTGCCTGTGCGGTCGGCGGATATGGAGACATCGGTGCCCGGTCTCTATGCGTGCGGGGATTGCGCCGGGATCGGGAGCGTCGGTCAGGCCATCGGGGAAGGGGTGATCGCCGCCGAGGCGGCTGCCCGCTCACTTGGATTCGGGGTCGCGGAGGGCTTCGAAGAGAAGCGCCTGAGCTGGGAGAGGGCGAACGCCGATCGCCAGGCTGCCGCCGACATCGTTTCAGCCAACTGGCAGCAGCACTTCGTCGAATCGGTGCGAGCGGGGAGCGTGACAGCGTGAGCGATACCGAGCCGATCCTCACCTGCCGTTGCTACGAGGTCAGCCGGGCCGAGATCGAGGGCGCGATCGAGCGGGGTGCGGCGACCGTCAACGACGTCAAGCGCATGACGCGCGCCGCGATGGGGCTCTGTCAGGGCCTCTACTGCGTGCCCGAAATCACCGATCTGCTGGTGCGCGCCGGCCAGCCGCGCGAAACGGTGGCGCCAATGACCTCGCGCCCGCCCGCGCGGCTCACATCGCTCGAAGAGCTCGAAGCGCTGGTGCCCGAACCGGGCGAATGAACCGACCGCCGTAACTTGCTTCCACCGGCCGATCGCCGGGATCACAGGGGCCAGGTGATACCATCGTCAGCAGCGTGAAGCTGCTGCTGAAGGAGTTGCATGGTGCCCAATTCAGGTTCCCGCCTTTCGATCGACTACCGCAATGTCATGGCCGAAGCGATCGGCCCGGAGCACGGCCTGACCGCTGCCGAGATCGACGCGCTCGCCCCGAAGGTGACGACTGAGCACGATCGTATCTGGGCCGAACACGCCGCCGGTGAACAGAAGTGGTTCGATCTGCCGGATAACACCGCACTGGCCGATGAGATCGTCGCCTACGCGCAGGAAGTCTCCGAAACCTACGACGATTACCTGCTGGTTGGCATCGGCGGCTCCTCGCTCGGAGCGATCGCCACCATTCAGGCGCTGGCACACCCGCACCGGAATCTCCTGCCGAAGGAAAAGCGGGGAGGACCGCGCTTTTTCGTGCTCGATAACCCCGATCCTGAAAAGGTGAAGGCGACTCTTGAGACGGTCGATCTCTCCAGAACGCTCGTCAACGTCGTGACCAAGTCAGGCCAGACCGCCGAGACGATGGCGAATTTCCTGGTCACGCTCGAAGCGCTCGAAGCGGCGGTCGGGAAAGATCAGGCCCGGAAGCAGGTGCTGGCGACCACCGATCCGGAATCGGGCTTGTTGCGCCAACTCGCCGATGAAGAGGGTTACCGCACCTTCCAGGTGCCGCCGGGGGTCGATGGGCGACAGACGGTGCTGAGCGCGGTCGGATTGATCCCGGCGGCGCTGGCCGGAGTCGACATTCACCAGTTGCTGGCTGGGGCCGCCGCCCTGCGCGACCGGTGCAAGAACCCCGATCTGCGCCAGAATCCCGCCTACCTGCTCGCGGCCATCGATTACCTCGCCACCACCACCCGTGCCAAGTCGATGCTTGTCACCATGCCCTACGCCGACGCGCTCTACGGCATCAGTGACTGGTTCCGGCAGCTCTGGGCGGAGAGCCTCGGCAAGCGGCTTTCGACGGCCGGCAAGGAGGTCTTCGCCGGGCAGACGCCGATCAAGGCGCTCGGCGCGATCGACCAGCACTCGCAGATTCAGCTCTACACCGAGGGTCCGAACGACAAGGTGATCTCGCTGATCCGGGTCGGCGCCTACCGCGACGAAGTCACGATCGCCGCGCCGCCGGTCTCGATCGAGGAACTCGCCTACCTGAAGCGGGCCGAACTCGGGCAACTGCTCGATCGGGAGGCGCTGGCGACCGCCTGGGCGCTGACGCAGGCGCAGCGGCCCAACTACACGATCACCACGCCGGTGATCGATGCCTTCGCGGTGGGAGAGTTCTTCTTCCTCTACGAATTGCAGACGGTGATGGGCGGCGCGCTGTTCGATGTCAATCCCTTCGGTCAGCCCGGGGTGGAAGCAGGCAAGAACGCGACCTACGCCCTGATGGGCCGCGCCGGCTACGAAGGGTTGCGCGATGAACTGCTCACCGGGTCGGCCGGCGCATCGCCCTATGTGATCGAGGCGTAGAACCGGGCAACCGCACCGGGTTATGCGCATGAGTCGTTAACCAACCGCCGGGGGATGGCCTATCCTACGTGAAGGCGAAGGCGTTCGCCCGGCGGGACCCGGTACGCTCTCGTGCAATGGAGCACACTGCGCCACGTTCTGGCGCCGGATTCACAGAATGCAGTCAGAACTCACGCCCGGCAGAGTGATGGTGTTGACGGCCTCCGCGCTGTCCATCATTGGCGTGGCCTGGATTCTGATCCAGATTCGCTCCCTCTTCGCGCTGCTGATCATCGGTATGGTGGTCGCGGCGGCGATCGAGCCGAGCGTGCGGCGCTTGCGCCGGCTCGGTCTCACCCAGGCCCAGGGCATCCTCACCATCTACGGCGGGCTGCTGGCGCTGATCGCGTTTCTGCTCGTGCTGGTGGTGCCGCCGCTCGGCAGCCAGGCCTCCGACCTGATCGACGACATCCCGATCATCCTGCAGGAGTTGCGCCGGCAGACGGCTGACAGTCCGAACAGCTTCATCAACACCACCGTGTGGGAGGCGCTCGCCCGGACCGAGCGGGCCTGGATCGAATTCCGCACCCAGCCGAACATCGAGAGTCAGCAGGCGGTGTCGCTTGTCTCCTCGACCTTCGGCGTGCTGATCGGTTTCGTCACGATCTTCATGACCGCGTTCTACTGGCTCTCCGAGAAGTCGACCATCAAGCGAGTCGTGGTCAACATCTTCGCCGAACACCGGCGCGAGCAGGTGCTGGAAATCTGGGAGTCGATCGAGGTCAAACTCGGCGGCTGGATTCGTGGTCAGCTGGTCCTCTGCCTGATCATCGGCATCTCTTCGACCGTTTTCTATTTCGCGCTCGATCTCCCCTTCTGGCTGGCGCTCGGCATTTTCGCCGGCATCACCGAAATCGTGCCCTTCATCGGCCCGATCATCGGCGGCGGCGCGGCGGTGCTGATTGCGCTTACTGACAGCTGGCAGAAGGCGCTGATCGTGCTGGCGTTCGTGATCATCCTGCAGCAGGTGGAGAGCGCCGCGCTGGTGCCGCGCGTGATGAAGAACGCGGTCGGGATGTCACCGCTGACCGTCATCCTGGCGGTGCTGATCGGCGGGCGCGTGGGGGGGGTAACCGGGTCGATCCTGGCGATTCCTGTCGGCGCCATGATCCAGGTTTTCGTGCAAGTGACGCTGCGCAGCCGCCTCCACTTCGAAGAGGTCGCGGCGGAGATGGCCGAGGATATCGCGCGTTCGGGCACCGGCCCGACCGAATCCGGACGCGTGCAGCCGGGTGGGCGTCCACGCCGCCCCCGCGATCCCCGTCGCCGGAAGGAGCCTCAGCCGGCGTCCGACGGTGCTTCAGTGGCGCGCGACAACACGTCGAGCAGTTCCTCCAGCGGCGGCGAGCCGGGCGCGCGGTAAATCACCTTCCCGTTCTTGCCGACGATGATGACGGTGCGCGTGTTCATGCGCACCCGTCCCTCACGCATTGAACCGTACGCTTCGGAGACGCGGAAGTCCTCGTCGATCAACAGATCGATCTTCAGGTCCTGGTCCTTGATGAAGCGCAGGTGACTCTCGGCATCGGCCTGGTTGACGCCGTACGCCTCGGTGTCGAGCGCCGCGTAGTACTCGCGCGCATCGCTCGTTTCCCGGAGTTGCTTGCGGCAGCCGGGGGTCATGTCGCGTGGGTAAAAGATGAGGAGCGTGCGCTTTTTGCCGAAGTTGTCGCTCAGCGTGAAGCGGTCACCGTACGTGCCGAGCAGGGAGAAGTCGGGGGCATCCATGCCGACCTTCACCATCGCGTGCCACTCCTTCGGAGGTCAGGCGATCAGAATCGCCTAACTGCGGATTCGTGGCTGCATTGTACGGGGAGATCGGACACGAAAGAGGGCGACACGCGAACGTGACGCCCTCGACAGATTGGCCTGGTTTTTGAAGGTTACGGCACCGCGAGCATGCGATCGAGGGCGATCATGGCGTCGCGGCGGGTTTCCTCGTCAACCGTGATCCGGTTGACGACGTTGCCCTCTACCAGGTGCTCGAACGTCCAGAGGACGTAGGCCGGGTGGACGCGGTACATGGTCGAGCAGGGGCAGATAACCGGATCGAGGCAGAAGACCTGCTTGTCGGGGTGTTCATCGTTCAGCCGGTTGACCAGGTTGATCTCGGTGCCGACCGCCCAGGTGGTGCCGGACGGCGCGTCGCGAATCGTGTTGATGATGTACTCGGTCGAGCCGTTGCCGTCAGCGGCCGCGACGACCTCCCGGCGGCATTCCGGGTGAACGATGACCTGCACATCCGGGAAGTCGCGCCGCGCCTGCTCGATCTGCTCGACCGAGAAGCGGGCGTGCACCGAGCAGAAGCCCTTCCAGAGGATCACCTTCGCGTTTCGCAGGGCCTCCGGCGTGTTGCCGCCGAGGGGCTGGAACGGATCCCAGACCACCATCTCCTCCGGTCCGATCCCCTTGATGTGGCCGGTGTTGCGGCCGAGGTGCTCGTCCGGGAAGAAGAGGATGCGTTCGCCCCGCTCGAAAGCCCAATCGAAGACGTTCGAGGCGTTTGACGAGGTGCAGACGATGCCGCCGTTCCGGCCGCAGAAGGCCTTCAGGCTGGCGGCGGAGTTCATGTAGGTGACCGGGACGATGCCGCTGACGCCGATCGCCTCGAGTTGCTCCCAGCACGCTTCGACATCGTCCGATTTCGCCATGTCGGCCATCGAGCAACCGGCTTCGAGATTCGGCAGGATCACCTGCTGATCGCGGCCGGAGAGGATATCGGCGCTCTCGGCCATGAAGTGGACACCGCAGAAGAGGATGAATTCGGCGTCGGTGCGGGTCGCGGCTTCTTTCGAGAGCTTCCAGGAATCGCCGCGGAAATCGGCGAACTGGATCACTTCATCGCGTTGGTAGTGGTGGCCGAGGATCACGAGGCGGTCGCCCAGTTGCTCGCGCAGGGCGCGAATGCGGGCATCGCGCTCGACGGCCGGCATCTTGAAGTATTCACGCGGGATGCGCTGCTGCCGAAGCGGTGAAACGTGGTAGCGCTCCAGCAGTTCGTAGGCCTGCGTCCCCTCTTCCGGCACGCATGAGCTGGCCGGCAACTGCGGGTTGGGAAGGAACGTGTCACGGGTGGCCGTGGTGGCCAGCGGCGTGACAGGCGCGAGATCGAGAACGGACATTGAACGGACTCCTTTGACGCCGTTCAACGCTTTTCCCCCACGTCGAATGGCGCTTTGCGCGTTCTCCGGTCGGGTCGAACCTTCGCCCAACCGGGAGACTGCGAAAAGAATGTTACGTGGTTTTGGCGTAAGTGTCAAGGTGACACTAAGTCCTATATGGTCCTACCAATTACGTGCGGAAAATGATCCAATCGGCCGGGTGCTTCGACAAAAAGCGTGGCTGGTCACACCGGCGGCGTCGGGGTGGGCGGTATCATTGTCCGAAGCGGTTTCCGCCATAAATCATGAAGGAGCTACCAATGTCGACGGCTGTCGCCGAACCGGTTACCCGAGATCAGATTCCGGTCGCGGAGACCTGGGACCTGACCGATTACTACGCCACCGACGAGGCCTGGAGCGCCGCGGCCGACGCGTTTCCGGCGCTGGTTGAAACGGCGGCGGCCTTCCGGGGTCGCCTGACCGAATCGACCGCGACGCTGGGCGAGGGCCTCGATGCCGTGATGGCGGCGCAGGAAGCGATGCGCCGGCTTTTCGTCTACGCCAAGCTGCGCTTCGATGAGGATGTCACCAATACCGTCGCCCAGGCGATGCGCCAGCGCGCGGTGCGGATCGCCACCGAGGCGGGCGCGACCCTCGCGTTCGTGGAGCCGGAGATTCTGGCCGCCACTGCCGACGATATCAAGGCGATCGTTTCGACCGGGCAGGTCGAGGGCTATCGGTTCCTGCTCGAAGACCTCGAGCGAAACCGTCCGCACACCCGCTCGATCGAGGTTGAGGAGTTGCTGGCGCAATCGGCCGATATCGCCCGCGCCGCCGAGGAGATCTTCGACGCGCTCGATGACGGCGATCTCGATTTCGGGCAGGTCACCGATGACGAGGGCAAGGTCGTCAAACTGACCAAGGCGATGAACCAGCGTTTGCTGGAAAGCAAGAACCGGGAGACGCGCAAGGCCTCCTGGACACAGTTCATGTCGGTCTACCGCGATCACAAGGAGACGTTGGCGGCGGCGCACGCCGCATCGGTGCGCAAGGATGTCTTCTACGCGCGGGTGCGGGGTCATGAATCGGCCCGGGCGGCGGCCCTGCACGGCGATAACATCCCCGGCTCGGTCTATGACTCGTTGATCGAAGCGGTGCGCGCCGGCCAGCCGGTGATGGAGAAGTACGCCTCGCTCCGCCGGCGCATGCTTGGGCTCGACAGCCTCGCCATGTACGACATGTACGCGCCGCTTTCGGACGAGCCGGATCGCGAGTACGGCTACGCCGAAGCGTGCGAGATGACGCTCAATGCCGTCGCGCCGCTCGGTGAGCAGTACGTGGCCGACCTGCGCCAGGGCTTTGCCGATCGCTGGGTCGATGTGCACGAAACGAAGGGCAAAACCTCCGGCGCCTACTCTTGGGGAGCGTACGGGGTGCACCCGGTGATCCTGATGAACTGGGCCGGCACGCTCGACACCGTCTTCACACTCGCGCATGAGGCCGGGCACGCCATGCACTCGAAGCTGGCCCAGTCGAAGCAGCCGTTCCACTACGCCGGCTACTCGATCTTCACCGCCGAGATCGCCTCCACGGTCAACGAAGCGCTCCTGACCTGGGACCTGCTCGACAAGCTGCCCGCCGACGACTTCCAGACCCGTTTCTCGATCATCAACCGGATGGTCGATGGCATTCAGGGGACGCTCGTGCGGCAGACGCAGTTCGCCGAGTTCGAGCGGGAGACGCACGCGCACTACGAGGCCGGGAATCCGCTGACGCTCGACTGGATGAGCGAGCTCTACGCCGGTCTGCAGGCGATCTACGTGCCTGATTCCGAGATCGATGAGAACGTGTCGCTCACCTGGGCGCGCGTGCCGCACTTCTACCGCGCCTTCTACGTCTTCCAGTACGCGACCGGCATCTCGTCGGCATTGGCGCTGGCCCGGATGATCCGGGACGAAGGGGAGCCGGCGGCGGCCCGCTACCGCGAGATGCTGGCCGCGGGTGGCTCCGATTACCCGCTGGCGCTGCTGCAACGGGCCGGGGTCGATCTGACCACGCCGGCGCCGGTGACGGCGGCGATGGAGGAGTACAGCCGGCTCGTCGATGAGCTGGAGTCGATCGCGCTCGCGAGCGGCTGGATCAGCTAAACCGGCTGATTCAGATTATGATCCAGATGTGTTGAATTTCCGGCCGGGACCGCGTGAGCGGTCCCGGCGTCTGAAAGTCGCAGGGAACCATGGATCGTTACGCCGCGGAGCGGATTCGACCGTTCGGCGCTTCCGTTTTCATCGAAATGACCCGGCTCTCGATCGAGCACCAGGCGATCAATCTCGGCCAGGGTTTTCCCGATTTCGCCGGCCCCGACTTTGTGAAGGACGCCGCGAAAGCCGCCATCGACGCCGATCTCAATCAGTACGCGCCGAGTCACGGTATCCCGCGTTTGCGCAAGGCGATCGCCGCAACCTTCAGGCAACGCACGGGTATCGAGGTCGATGTCGAGCGCGAGATCACGGTCACCAGCGGCGCCACCGAGTGCATCTACGATTGCATCCAGGCATTCCTGAACCCCGGCGACGAGATTATCTTCTTCGAGCCCTTCTACGACTCCTACCACGCCAGCGCGATCATGGTGAACGCGACCCCGCGCCCGATTCGCCTGTATGCGCCCGATTGGCGGTTCGATGAGGATGCGTTGCGCGCCGCCTTCAATGACCGGACGCGTCTCCTCCTGCTCAACACGCCGCACAATCCGACCGGCAAGGTCTTCAGCCGGGCGGAACTCGAGCTGATCGCCGCACTCTGCGTCGAACACGATGTAATCGTGCTGGCGGATGAGGTTTACGATCGCATTCTCTTCGATGGCGCGGAACACATCTCGATCGCCACCCTGCCCGGTATGTGGGAACGGACGCTGACGATCAATTCGACCGCGAAGACCTTCAGCATGACCGGCTGGAAGATCGGCTACGCGGTCGGGCCGGCCAATCTCAATGCGGCCCTGCGCGCGGTGCACCAGTTCGTCACCTTCGCCAGCCAGACCCCGTTCCAGGATGCGATGGCGAACGCGCTGGAGGTGGCGGATGCGATCGGCTACTACGATCAACTGGCGGCGGAGTACACCGTCCGCCGGGACGCCATGCGTGAGGCGATCGTACGAGCGGGCTTCGGCGTTTTGCCGGCCGGAGGCGCGTTCTTCCTCATGGCCGATCCGGGCGAGCGATCGTTCCCTTCCGACATGGAGTTCTGTTTCTGGCTGATCCGGGAAGCGGGCGTCACCACCGTGCCGCCCAGCGCGTTCTATGCCAAACCGGACGAAGCGCCCGTGCTGGCGCGGTTCTGCTTCGCGAAAAAGGCCGAAACGATCGCCGCCGCCGCCGAGCGGATGGCGAAACTCTCCGTGGGATCGGCCTGAACCGATGGCGGATTCGTTGCAGATTCGGTCCATGTCGGCGCCCGAGGTCGAGACGCTCGTGGAATGGGCGGCCGCTGAAGGGTGGAACCCGGGATTGGGTGATGCCCGGGCGTTTCACGCCGCCGATCCGGCCGGATTCCTCGGTGGTTTTATCGATGGCGAGCTGGTTTCGGGGATTGCCGCCGTCGCGTACGGCGACGACTTCGGGTTCATCGGACTCTACATCGTGCGTCCCGATCAACGGGGACGAGGGTACGGCAAGGCCGTCTGGAACGCCGGGATGGAACGTCTCGCTGGCCGCACGATTGGCCTCGATGGCGTTCCGGAACAGCAGGCCAATTACCGCAGTCAGGGGTTCGTTCAGGATTACGGGACGACCCGGTACAGTGGCCGGTTTTCTGACGCGAAGGCAGCGCCGGCGAACCAGGAGTCACCGACCGAAGCGGAACGCCGGACGATCGCTGACTTCGAACGCGCCTATTTCCCGGCCGTTCGCGCCGGGTTTCTCGACGAGTGGCTCGTGGAGCCGCATCGGACCGCCGTTCACCTTGAGGGAGAAACGCCCGTCGGGTACGGGGTCGCTCGCGCTTGTCGCGATGGCGTGAAGATCGGCCCGTTGTTCGCAAACGATTTCGAGACCGCGAGGGACCTGGTGGAGTCACTGGCGGCCGGGTGTGACGATGTCATTCACATCGACGTACCCGACCGCCAGACGCAGTTCATCGAATTGCTGACTGATCAGGGGTTCACGCCCGGATTCCGGACGGCGCGCATGTATCGCGGAACGCCGCCAGCCTTGCAGCTGGACGGCGTGTTCGCGATCACTTCACTGGAACTCGGTTAGCGGCCGACGCTGCGGTCCTGGTGCTCTTCGGACATGATCGAGCCGATCCAGCTGCCAGCACCCGCGCCAACCAGACCGCCTACGACGATCGAAAGGTCGTTCGTCAGCAGCGCGTCGAATTGACCGCGGAGCAGGTACCCGCCGATCACCCCAACCACCGCGCCGGCCAGGATGCCGATCGTGGTATCACGCTGGAAATCGAGCGCCGAGAGGTGATCTTCCCGGCTGCCGTCGAGCCAGGCGTCGAGATCGACCGCGAAGACCGCGCCGAGCGCGGCGCCGTAAACCAGGTGCAGCGCGAGATTGCCGAGGATCGCCAGCGGGCCGGCGTTCAGATCGGTTCCGAACAGCCCGACATCCATGATCGAAAAGAAGAGGGTGATCGAGAGGAGCCAGAGGAGGAGGGAGAATGCCATCCCCTTCTGGTAGCCGCGCCGGAGGGGGATGCGGTGTTCGATCATGCCGTAGATCACCGCGAACACGAGCCCGGCGATGAGATTCAGGCCGATCGCGAGCACGAGCGAATCGCCGGCCCGATCGATGATCCGGTTGTGGCTGAGCGCGTAAAGCCAGCGCTCCATCTGATTGCCGGTGTCACTGCCGAGCCAGCGCGAGATGCCGTACGCCGCCACCGTGGCAGCGGTGAGCCCCACCGTTGCGACGAAGCCGCTGAGCATGCTGTTGGTGAACCAGTCCTCGCGGCGGGTCTGGGCGGATTCGTGACGACTGCCGTTGTACGCAACCATAGCCAGAGGTCTCCTTTCCGGGAGATTGGACCCGTCGATCGTTCGGGCCTGGTTGCTGAGTATTACGACGGATCAACGACATCGGATGTATTGTGAAAACGGTATCCATCCGAATTGGCGTCAGCGAAGTAAGTGCAAGCGCCGAAATAGCCTTACTTTTACCCAATCGGTTGGGGTCATCTGGATGACAGATTCAGGAGGATTGGCGGCCGGTCCAGACCCAGTAGGGCCAGGACTGCACCGGCTCGAACCCCTCGCTGGTGTAGAGCGGCAGCGCGCGTTCGTTGATCGTCACGACCTCGAGTTCGATCTCGTCAATGCCTGATTCGATGAATGTGCGAACGCCCCAGCGCAGCAGTTGACGCGCGAATCCGCGACCCCGGTACTCCGGAAGGACACCGATGAGCGCAATTCCGCCCCGTTGCGCCCCGGTCACGGTCTCGTGCGTTCGGAGCCGGACGAAGGCGACCGGCCGGTGCGGATCGCCATCGATGGCGATCAGTCGAATCCGGGCGGGATTGAAATCGGGCCGGTCATGCACCGCGCGGACTCGTTCCTCATCGAGGTGGAGCGGGGTGGGGTGATCGGCGAAAGAGGTGTTGAGCAAGGAGAAGTAGGCGTCGAAGGCGTGGTGCTGGTACTCGATTGCCGCGAATCCAGCCGGAGTCTCCATCTCCGACGGCAATTCGGAGCCAGTGCGGACGAGTTGCGCCATCCGGTAATCGAACCGAAAACCAACCGATTCCAGGAACGCCGCCGTTTCGGGCGAACCGCTCCACTGGCTCAGTTCGAGGTCCGGGCGATGGGCGAGGGTCGCCTGCACCAGCGCGCGACCGGCGCCGCGCCTCCGGTACTCGGGTGAAACGATCACCCCGTCAGCGCCGGCGGAGAGAAAGCCGATCACGGTTTCATCCAGCACCGCCACCCAGGTTTTCGGTCCATCCTGCGGCACCGACTCCTGCCATTGCCGGACCTCGGACCGGTGGAACCCGACCAGTTCGCCGTCGGAAAACGCCCGCTCGATGATCGCCCGGATCGGTTCGGCATCGGCATCGGTGAATGCTCGAATCTCGATTGCGCTCACGTCGATCATCCTCGTTCGAAGTAGCGTTGACGTTCCCAGTTGGTGACGGCGTTGTCGAAGCTTTCCTGCTCGACCCGTGCCATGTTGAGCAGGTGGGCGTGAACCGGTTCACCGACGGCGCGCCGGGCGATGTCGCTCTCCGCCCAGCACTCGATCGCTTCGTAGAGCGTGCGGGGAATGCGCGGAAACTCCCGCGCTTCGTAGGCGTTGCCGCGGAAAACCGGGGGCGGTTCGATCTGGCGTTCGATGCCGTCAAGTCCCGCGGCGATTGCCGCCGCGAACGCGAGATACGGGTTGGAATCAGAACCGGGCAGGCGGTTCTCGATGCGCAGGCTGCCGCCGCTGCCGACCACGCGGAAGGCGCAGGTGCGGTTATCGCGCCCCCAGACCAGGTGCACCGGCGCCCATGAGGCGCTGGCAAAGCGCTTGTACGAATTGACGTTCGAGGCGATCAGGATGGAGAAATCGCGCGCGTTGGCGATCATCCCGCCCAGGAACCAGCGCATCGTCTGGCTCATGCCATCGGCCGAATCATCGACGAAGGCGTTGCGATCGCCGTCCCAAAGACTGAGGTGGATGTGCCCGCTCGAACCGGTCCATTCGTGGCGCGGTTTGGCCATGAAGGTGACCGCCAGTCCATCGGACATGGCGATCTCC
>JADLGF010000130.1 GCA_020849415.1 Thermomicrobiales bacterium | reverse complement strand
TGATGGCAAAGAGGCGGTTGAGCCGATCCTGTTCGGCGACGGCGGTGGCGTAATCGCCCGCCTGCACCGCGTCCCAGATCTTCACGAATCCGTGCGGATCGACATTGGCAATGCCCGGCACGCTACCAGAAGCGCCGGCCATCAGCAGGCCGTCGATGATCAGCTCCGAACCGGTGAAGATGGCGAAATCAGGGCGCGACCGCTTCTTTTCGATCAGCAGCCGGCGGAAGTTGCCCTCGTCGCCCGAACTGTCCTTCAGGCCGATCACGGTCCCTTCATCGACCAGTTGCAGCACCGTCTCCGGCGCCAGCTTGGTCTGCACGGCCACCGGGATGTCGTACGCGACGATCGGCAGCCCGACCTCGGCCTTGATCTGGCGGAAGTGCTCGAGGATTTCCGGTTGGCTCGGCTTGAGGTAGTAGGGCGCGGTGACGACCAGGCCGTCGATCCCCGCCGCCTTGGCGGCGAGCGCGTGTTCGATCACCCGCTCGGTGCCGGAGTCCATCGTACCGGCCAGCAGCGGCACCTTGCCCTTGGCCTTGCGCACCGCCGTCTCAAGGATCTGGACCCGCTTGGCCGAGGTCAGGGTGGCGGTTTCGCTGGTCGAGCCGAGCATGAAGAGACCGTGCACGCCGGCTCCCAGCTGGAAATCGATCAGGTTTTCGAGCGAGGCGATATCGATCTCACCGCTTTCGGTGAAGGGGGTCGAGACGGGCGGGATGATGCCTTTGAGCGCGAGTGTCACCTTGGTTCCTTTCAATTGGATCGCGATATCCGGGTTGCCGGGGCAGGGGAGGATGAACGATGGGTCCCGCTTCCGCACTACCTCCTGGCGCGCGGATCGAAGGCATCGCGCAGGCCGTCACCGATGAAATTCACCGCCAGCACGGTCAGCACCACCGCCACGCCGGCCGGCATCCAGAGCCACGGATCGTTTTCGAGCACGCTCACGTTCCGGGCGACGTTCAGCATGTTGCCCCAGCTCGGGGTCGGCGGCTGCACGCCCGCGCCGAGGAAGGAAATGCCGGCCTCGAGCAGGATAGCGCTCGCCACGCCGAGCGATGCGTAGACGATCAGCACGTCGATCGCGTTCGGCAGCAGGTGCTTGCGGATGGTCCGCGACGAATCGACGCCGAGCGCCTGCGCGGCGTGGATGAACTCCTGTTCGCGCAGCGACATGAACTTCGCCCGCACCAGCCGGCTCGGGATAGGCCAGTTCAACAGGCCGATGACGAGGATCGTTTTCCCGACTCCTGGCCCGGCGATCGCCGCGACCGTCAGGATGATGATCACCGGCGGAAAGGTCATCATCACGTCGGTCAGGCGCATCAATATGGTGTCGATCCAGCCGCCGAAGTAGCCGGCGACGGCGCCGAGCAGGGTGCCGAGCGTGATCGAGATCGTCACCGCCGCCAAACCGACGGCGAGGGATACCCGGCCGGCGTAGACCGTGCGGGAGAAGGTATCGCGACCGGTGCGATCGGTGCCAAAGAAGTGCTCGGAACTCGGCGGCAGGTTCCGGTCGGTCAGGCTGATCGTATTCGGGTTGTGCGTCGCCACGATCGGGGCGAAGAGCGCCATGCCGCCGATGATCAGGAAGACGACGAGGCCGGTCACCGCCAGCCGGTGACGCAGGAAGAGCCGGATCGTCTTGCGCCACGGACTCTCGGTTTTCACCCGTTCGGCGACCCGCCCGGCACGAGCGAGGGCGGAATCATTGGCGGCGACCACCGCATCACCGTCACTCATAGCGAATCCTCGGATCGATCAGGCCGTACGCCAGGTCGGTCAGCAGATTGGCGATCATGATCACGATCGCCAGGATCAGCGTCATCGCCATGATCAGGTTGTAGTCGCGCCCATCGATCCCCTCGAGGTAGAGCCTGCCCAGGCCCGGCCAGGAGAAGATCGATTCGATGAACACCGCGCCGCCCAGCAGATTCGGCACGTAGGCGCCGATGATCGTCACCACCGGCAGCAGGGCGTTGCGCAACCCGTGCCCGACGATCACCGCGTTCTCGCGCAGGCCTTTCGCCCGGGCGGTGCGGACGTAGTCAGTCGTCATCACCTCCAGCATCGCCGAGCGTGTGTAGCGCATCGTGGAGGCCACGTAATTGATCGAGATGATCGCCGCCGGCAGGATCAGGTGGTCCAGCCGATCGGTGAACGAAAAGGGTTCACCGGGCGTCGATAAGCCCCCGGCCGGAAACCAGCGGAAGCGCAGCGAGAAGAGATAGAGCGCCAGCAAACCGGCCAGGTAGACCGGAAACGACACGCCAAGAAAGGCAAATACGGTCAGGATGTTATCGAGAAAAGAGTATTGCTTGATCGCGGATATGACCCCGAGCGTGACCCCGATCAGGATCCCGAAGGTCATCGCCGTGCCCATCAGCAGCATGGTGGGGCCGATGCGGTTGCCGATCGCCTCGGTAATCGGTTCGCCGGTGCGCTGCCGGTAGCCGAGGTTCCCCTGCACCGTTTCACGCAGCCAGAAGAAATACCGAACCGGCGGGGAGCGATCCAGACCAAGCTGCCTGCGCATGGCATCCTGCTGCTCCTGGGGCAGCGGATTATCCGGCGGCAGGAACGCCGTCAGCGGATCGCCCGGCGTCAATTGCAGCAGCGTGAAGATCAGCACCGTCACCATGAACAGGATCGGGATGCTGATCAGCAACCGGCGTTGGATGTAACGTCCCATGCAGGTTCTCCCGCTCCGGCGAACGCCGGCCGCTCCCTAGGGAACGGCCGGCGCTGCGCGAAGTCGCCGTGCTGATTACTCGGCGGCCTTGAGGGTCCAGGTTTCAGATGCCTGGTAGTAACGTCCACCGCCCGGAGCCGGTGTCCAGAAGAATTCACCTTCGCCGTTCACGCCGCCGAAGCGGGTGCTGATCCACATCGGGATCCAGTACAGCTCGGCGTTCATGACCGAACAGACCTGCTGGTAGGCGGCTTCACGCTCTTCCGCGGTGGTCGCGGTGCGGCCGGCCAGGAATCCGGCATCGATATCGGCGTTGGCGATATCGCTGCGGTTGATCACGTTCGGATTCTGCGCGGGCGATTCGAAGTGCGTGGAGAGCACGTCCGGATCGGGGCCGTTGGCGGCGCCGGCGTAGACAATGTCGTAATCGCGGGCCTGGGCGCGGTCGTTGTAGGTGGTGACGTCGATCGCGGTGAAGGTCACCGTGATGCCGGCGTCAGAGAGGAACTGCTGCACCGCGGTCAGGATGTCGGTGCTGAGCTGATCCTGGTAGTAGGTGAGGATTTCCACCTCACTGCCGTCCCAGCCGCCCTCTTCGAGCAGCGCCTTGGCCTGTTCGACGTTGTAGTCGTAGGCGTTGAGGCCATCCGGCACGTATTGCGGCAGCGAGAAGAGGCACATCAACGGCTCCGCCGTTCCCTGGAAGAGCTGCTCGATGATCGTGTTCTTGTCGATCGCGTAGGCGAACGCCTGACGGATCGCCACGTTCTGGAATCGCTCCTGATTCAGGTTGAAGGCGAAGTAGTTCGGCACCATCGACGGGCCGGCGTACTGCCGGATCGTGGCGTCATCACCGAGCGCGAGCGCTTCATCAGCGGTCAAGTAGGTGAACTGAATCTCGCCGTTGCGGAGCGCGATCACCGCCGAACCCGCTTCCGGGAAGTAGCGGTTGATCAGGCGATCGAGCTGCGGCCGGCCGCGCCAGTAATCCTCGTTCGCCACGAGTTCGACGTACTGGCCGGGCTCGTACTTGCTCCACTTGAAGGGACCGGTGCCGATCGGATTGGTCCGCCACCACTCGCCCTGAAGGAGATCAGCCGGCGCAATGTCGGCCAGCGCGTGCTGGGGAACCATGACCAGGAAGGTGAAGGCATCGAAGAGCGGCGCGTTCGGCGCCGCGAGCGTCAGGACGACGGTGAGGTCGTCCGGCGTATCGATCGCGGTCACGCCGTTGAACTTGGCGCCGATGTAGCTGGCGCTGTCCGGGTGGTTGGCGAGTTCGATCGTGAACTTCACGTCGGCCGAGGTGAACGGCTCGCCATCGTGCCACAGCACGCCCTCGCGGAGGTGCAGGGTGACGGTGAGGCCATCCTCGGAAACTTCCCACGATTCAGCCAGCTCAGGCTGAATGCCGGTGAAGTCGATATCGTAGAGCATCAGCTTCGAGTAGTACTGTTCGAACCAGGTGAATCCGGCGCCGGCCGTGAACGGGTTGAAGCACTCGGGGCAGCCACCTGGTCCCTGATCGAACGCGCCGGTGAGCGTGCCGCCGGTCGGGGCATCCTGGGCGCGGGTCATGGTCGCAATCGGCGCCACCAGCATGGCCATCACCAGCATGGCGATCAGCACAAACCGGGGGGTGCGGCGCTGCGACGCGCGCGAAGCGTCCTGCATGGTTTCTCTCCTCATGACGTTCAGCGAAGGTCGAGCATTCGATCGAGGTTCCGGATTGCTGCCCGGCAAGCTCCTTTCACCTGGCGCGGAGTTCAACTCCGCCTTGGTCTCCAAACGAATAAACCCATCTATCTCCCCAACATCCGGCTTGCGCCGAACGCCGGTTCAATCCTCCTTGATCCGGGAAAGAATCCCGTCGAAATGAACCGTCATCGCCCGCGCCGCCCGCTCCGGATCGCGCGCCGCCAGGGCGTCCACGATCTCCAGGTGTTCGGCGGCGGTGGTGGCCGGGCTGACCGGCGCGACATCGAACTCGTTGCGCGCCATCAACGAAAGCTCCCAGAAGGCTCCGACGAGCATCTCGAGCATCGCGTTCTCGACCGGCCGGTAGAGCAATACGTGAAAGCGCCGGTCCTCGTCGCGGAACTGCCTGCCTTCCGCCGCGACCTGATTCATCTCCTCAACCAGTGCATAGAGCTCGGCGACGTGCGCGTCGTTCGTCTCCACCGCCACTTGTTGCACGTAGGCCCGTTCCAGAATCATCCGGATATCGAGGAACTCGGTGACGGTGCGCCGGTGCTCGCTCGCCTCCAGACGGATGCGAAACGCCAGACCATCGACAAAGGCATCGAACGAAAAACGTCCGACGAATGTGCCGGAACCCTGCCGGACCTCGACCACCCCGAGCGCTTCGAGCGATTTCATCGCCTCGCGCAACGACGGCATCGAAATGCCCAGCGCGCGCGCCAGTTCCTGTTGGGAGGGCAGGGCATCGCCCGGCTTGCTGCCGGTTTCGATGATGTACCGCTCGATGCGATGCTGGATCGTATCGTGCAGTGCTTCGCGTCGTGGTCGCAGTGCGGGCTGTACCATGAGCGCTCCCCACGGGCCGGAAACGAACTGGCCGACCGGAACCGTCCGGTCTTAAGAGGTCTGACCTCAAAAGAATACGTGCGTTCCGCTGCCGTGTAAAGTCATCCAACGAATCGTGACGGGAATTTACGCCATAGTATCGCGCATTCAGGCGCCGGCGCGAACCGCCGCCAATGCGTCGGCCAGGAGCGATGTCATCGCCGGATCGACCACCGCGATGATGCCGTGACTGATGGCCACCTCATCCTTGTTGTAGGTGATGGTGCGGCCGAGTTCATCGGTGAAGCGACCGCCCGCCTCGTACAGGATCAGATCGGGCGCCGCGAGGTCCCACTCGCCACCGACCGTCGCGCCGTTCGGACCCCGCCCGATGCCGAGGAACGCCTCGTACTCGGGACCACCGGTTTCCGGATACCAGGCGCGCGGGTGAAACGGCCGCGGAGCCGCCGGCGGCACGAAGCCGACCCGATCCGCCACCGCCAACACGGTCGGCCAATCCTGCTGCAGGGTCATGTAGCGGTTGGTGCACATCCGGGGTGTCGCTTCCGCTCCGATCGCAGGCACGCGCAGCGGTTTGCGCCCCTCACCGGTGTCGATCCAGGCGCCCTGACCGGCGATGGCGCTGAGCACGGTGCCGCTCGGGGGGTGGGCCGTCGCTGCCACCACCGGCCGGCCGGCCACGATCAGCGCCAGAAAGACATCGAACGCCCCGGTGCGATCGATGAACTGCTGGGTGCCGTCGAGCGGATCGGCCAGCCAGAGGCGCGGTGCGCCGATACGGCGGGCATCGTCCTCGACTTCCTCGGTCAGGATCGCGTCGTCCGGAAAGGCGGCCGTCAGGTGCTCGCGGAGCACGTGATCCGAGGCGAGATCAGCGTCGGTCACCGGCGAGTCATCGGATTTGGTGTAGACGTCTGCGTTCATCGCGTCGTAGTAGACGCGAATGGTTCGGGCGGCTTCCGTCACCGCCGCGACCGCCACCGTGTACTCGCGACTCCAGTCATTCCCGCTCGCTGCGCTCATTCCGTCCCATCTCCGCTTCCCATACAATCAGGCCACGCAATCCAGATTCGCACGCCCGCTCCCGCGGGAGCAAGACCAGGAGCTGATAACGATGGCCACGGTCACCAATCGCACCGACGCCTATCGCTCGTCCGATTCGCAGGCGGCGCACCTCTATGAGCGCGCCCGCCGGGTGATGCCGGGCGGCAACACCCGCACCACGCTCTACCAGGCGCCCTTTCCACCGTACGCCGTGGAGGGGAAGGGGCAATACATCATCGATGCCGACGGCGAATCGCGCCTCGACTTCCTGAACAACTACACCTCGCTGATGCACGGCCACGCCGATCCTGACATGATCGCGGCGGTTTCGGCCCAACTCGCCCGCGGCACCGCTTTCGCCATGCCGACGCGTGAAGAGATCGAGCTGGCGGAACTGCTGGTGAGCCGGATCGCGTCGGTCGATCAGGTCCGCTTCACCAACTCCGGTTCGG
>JADLGF010000129.1 GCA_020849415.1 Thermomicrobiales bacterium | reverse complement strand
GCGACGATGATGTACATCTCAAGCCTCCGTTTCGAAGGACGCGAGCACGTCGTCGGCGATGGCGACGGTCGGGCAGATCACCTCGAGCCCCAGATTGCGGTAGGTGTCGGCCCGGACCGGATCGTAGATGCGCGCCGACACCCGCGGCACCGCGAAGGTGACGCGCGCGACCTGCGCGGCGAAGATGTTCCGGTTGTCGCCTTCGGTCACGGCGATGAACGCATCGGCCCGCTCGATCCCGGCCTGCCGGAGCACGTCCTCATCGATGCCGGTGCCGATGATCGTATCGCCCCGGTAGCCGGGAGCGAGGCGACGAAACGCGCGCGGATTCGTATCGATGATCACCACCTCGTGGGAGGCCGAGTCCAGCTTCGAGGCGATGCGGGCGCCGAGGCGACCGCAACCAACGATGACAACGCGCATCAGGACTGCTCCGAATCCTCGCCCCTGGCCAGGCGAATCACGATCACTTCCGCCGAAGCGTGCTTGAGGACATGATCGACGGACGTACCGTAACTGATCGTGCCGTGGTGGTGTCGATTCTGCGTCGCCATCACGATCAGGTGGGCGTCGTGGTCGGCCGCCGTATCACAGATCGCCGGGCCGGCCGACCGCGCTTGCAGCAGTTCGGTCATCACGATCGCATCCGCTCCCTGCAACGAGGTGCGCAGGGTCACTTCGGCGCGCGCCAGCACACGTTCGCCGCGATCGAGTTGGGCCGGCACCTCGGCGTCCAGCGGCAGGGTCATCGGCATCTCGACGACGTAAACGAGCACGATCCGGGACGCTCCCCGCACGCACAGCGATGCCAGCGCCTCGAGCAGGCGGGCGTCACCTTGCGTGCCATTGAGCGGGGCGATGACCCGACGCAGCTTTTCCAGTTTCATGCCCGGCAATCCCCTCCCGGTCATAATCGGCGGGCAGTATGACGACTGGCGGGGTACTCGCGCAACGTTTCGCGCTATCTGCCACTGGCAAGGCGATTGATCAATCGCTCGGGCAGGTGGGCGGCGCGCATCGCCTCCTGGGTGGCGTTGATGTCGTACGGCACTCGGTGGGGCTCGATGCGCTGCTGGCGGCTGTCGTAGATGACATAGGCGGCGCGCGGATCGCCGTCGCGCGGTTGCCCGACGCTGCCCGGGTTGATCAACATCCGGCCGATCTGGAGTTCGAGCGTGGTCTCCGGTTCGAGCGCGATCAGCCGGGCCGAGCGATCACCCGGCCGGATGATCGCCGCCAGCGCCACGTGCGAGTGACCGACAAAACAGAGATCACCTTCAACGTGCAGCAGGTTCGCCGTCGCCGAAACGGCGTCAATGACGTACTCCCAGATCGGATCGCGCGGGCTGCCGTGCGCGAGGGTGACGCCGTCGCGATCGACCCGGCCAGGGCGCGCCGCCAACTGTTCCTTCTGGGCGTAAGTCAACTGGTGAGCGGTCCACTCATTGGCGGCGCGTGCGACCGGGTTGAACCCCTCGGCGGAAACGACGCCGGCGGCGGCGAGATCGTGGTTGCCGGCTAGCTGGATTGTGGCGACGGCATCGAGCCGTTCCAGGCAGGCGATCGGGTGCGGACCATAGCCCACCGTATCGCCGAGATTCCAGATTTCGTCGTAGCTTCCGGCGGCGTGCGCCAGCACGGCTTCGAGCGCCACCATGTTGGCGTGGACATCGCTCAGGACCAGCGCGCGCATCAGGCCGCTCCAGTCCGGGTGAGGTAAACGAGGAGCGCGGCGATATCGCCGGGCGTCACCCCGCTCAGTCGTCCCGCCTGCCCGATCGTGGCCGGGCGCATGTTCTTCAGTTTCTGGATTGCTTCGTAACGCATGCCGTTCACCCGTTCGTAATCGAGCCAGGTCGGAATCGCGCGGTGCTCCATGGTCGCGTACCGGGCGATCTCCCGCGCTTCGCGCTCCAGGAACGACGCGTATTTGACGTCATGTTCGATCCGCTCGGCGACTGCCAGCGGCAGCGCCGAGACGCGTTCGCGCTCGCCGTCAGGAAGCACCTGTGCCACCTGCACCATGCTGACTCCCGGCCGGCGCAGGACGTCGATGGCGGTCAACGGCCGCGAAACATCCACGAGCCCCGCCGCTTCGAGCCGTTCCCGGTCGCTGATCGGATTGAGACGGGTGCGTCCCAGCAGTTCGGCCAAATCGGCGAGCGCCGTGGCGTCGGACTCGATTTCCGCCATGCGTGTGTCGGAGATCAGCCCGTCCCGGTGCGCGAGTTTGGAGAGGCGCGTTTCGGCGGTGGCCGGACGCAGGTGCAGCCGGTATTCGGCGCGGGAGGTCAGCATCCGGTACGGCTCGTCGAACGGGCGGGTGACGAGATCATCCACCATCACGCCGATGTAGGCCTGATCGCGCCCGAGAATGACCCGATCGCGGCCGCGGACCGCGTTCGCCGCGTTCCAGCCGGCCAGCAGACCCTGTCCGCCCGCCTCCTCGTAGCCGGACGTGCCGTTGATTTGCCCGGCCAGGTAGAGCCCGCCGATTGCGCGCGACTCCATGGTCGGCAGCAGTTCGTTGGGATCGACGGCGTCGTATTCGACCGCGTAGCCGTAGCGGGTGATGCGCGCGTTGGCCAGCGACGGAATCGTGCGCATCACGCCTTCCTGCACGTCGGCCGGGAGGCTGGTGCTCATCCCCTGAACGTAGAGTTCGGTCGTGCGCCACCCCTCCGGTTCGAGGAAAACCGGGTGACTGGTCTTGTCCGCGAAGCGGTAGACCTTGTCCTCGATCGAGGGGCAGTAGCGCGGCCCGATACCCTCGATGCTGCCGTTGAACATCGGCGCCCGGTGCACGTTGTCGCGGATCAGTTCGTGCGCGGCTTCGTTGGTGGCGAGCCGCCAGCAGGCGAGTTGCGGCCGCCAGGCGCGCTCGCCGGTGGCCGATTTGTGGATCGCCAGTGGGGGCAGGGTCAGCGGTTCGATCCGACCCGATCGCCCGTCGCGCGAGAACCAGACCGGCGCCTCGTCGCCATCCTGCGGATCGAGCAGGGAGAAATCGACGCTGCGGGCATCGATCCGGGGTGGGGTGCCGGTCTTGAGGCGGCGGAGCTTCAGCCCGATCCCGGCCATCGAGCCGGCGAGGCCGGTGTCGGCCGAATCACCCGCGCGCGCGCCGGCGGTGCGCGATTCGCCCGAGATCATCGCCCCGCGCAGAAAGGTGCCAGCGGTGACGATCACGGTTTGAGCGTCGATCGTCCCCATCGACCGCAGCGTTACGCCGCTGATCTCGGGGCGTTGCGACTCGTTGCGCGTGACGATGCCGGTCGCTTCATCCTGCACGACGCTGATGTTCGGCTCCGATTCGAGCGCTTCCTTCATTGCGAGGGCGTACAGCGATTTGTCGGCCTGGATGCGCAGCGCCTGCACCGCCGGTCCCTTGCTGGTGTTCAGCATGCGCACCTGCAGGGCGGTGCGATCGGCGGCGCGGGCCATTTCCCCGCCGAGGGCGTCGATCTCGGCGACGATGTGGCTTTTACCCGGTCCGCCGATCGACG
>JADLGF010000128.1 GCA_020849415.1 Thermomicrobiales bacterium | reverse complement strand
CGGGGCAGCGTGTCCACGCTCCAGGGGGAACAAAGGGAAATGGGAAAAGGAGTCAACCGATCATGAAACTCATGAAACGACTCATCGCATTCGTCGGCGTTGCCGCCCTCATGATGGGCACCATGGCTGGCCTGGCGACCTCCGTCAACGCCTTGGAAGACACAGACACGGTTACGGGCAGTGTCTTGATTTCGTGTCCTGTTGCCGCCTCGGTGAACATCACCGCGGATGACGACGGCGAAACCGTCACCTTCGACGACATCGAAAACATCGTTGAAGATCGCAGCACCCAAACTGAAGAAGGCGCGATCAAGGTCACCGTGGACATGGGGTGCTACCTCGGCTCCTGGCAGGTGAACGCGACGGCCACCCGCTTCACGTCGCCGGATACTACTCAGCGCTTTGGCGCGGATCACCTCAGCCTCGAGGCTGAGGGAGTTGACTACTACTTCGATGGCGTCGACGATCCGCTGTTCTTCGATGACGTGATGGAGCCGGACGTCAGCGACGCGCAGTTTACCTGCAACAACTCCACCACTCCGGGCGGACCGTGCGGCGAGGAAATTCTTGCCACGAACACGAACCTGCTCACCTTCCTGCTGAACCTCATCTTCGGCCCGGGCTCGTTCGATGCCAACCCGGCGCCGTTCACGACGGTTGCCAGCTACACGGGCTTCCTGGAAGATCTTCCGTTCCTGTGGGGTAGCAACACGTACTCCTCCACCATTACCGTTGAACTGACGACTGACTAAATAGCAGCGTCAGCACCAGCGAAAAAAAGGGGAGCTGACCCGTTGGATCGGATCAGCTCCCTGGTCAAACCGAGACGAGTTGGATTCGCCGGCGACCCTCAAGCGAGCCGGCGAATCCCTCGCCTCATCGATAACTATGCTGGATGGCATCGTTATCGTCTAACTCAAGAAGGCTTGGCAGAGCCAACCTTCGTGCACAACCGAATAGTGTCTGGTTTTTCTTGGGATTCCGCTCGTGCGAGTGGAGGAGCGCCTAAAATGGAACGAAACGGATCGCGTGGTTTTCTACCACTGCTCGTCGCTTTTGCGTTGCTACTGGGCGCAATCTCTCCTCTTGCCACATTCGCTCAAGATGATGAAACCGACGAAGAAGAGCCAGCGACGAGTCAGTCCGGTTCAGAAGTTCAGTTTGTGCTCCGTGGAGACGGCCAGGGTGATGGTGAACGGATCATTGTTGAGATCGATCCAGGCGAACGCGCCACCATTCGGGTCTTTATCGGAAACCTCGGTCAGGAAATACTGCCGGTCTTTGCCTTTACGTCAGACGTGAGCACCAAACTGAACGGCGGGCTTCAGCTTGCGCCCGAAGGTTCTGAACAACACGAGCCAACCACGTGGATAGACTTCCCGACCCGGTATTACGACATTGAGCCGCAGATTGAGGTCGGGCGCGATGCCGAGATCAACGTACCGGAGGGCACGCCGCCCGGTGAATACGTGATTCCAATTGCCGTTGAAACGGTCAATGCGTATGAAGTGCCAGGCAATGCGAACTTCACGCAAAAGGTTCGCAAGGTTATGGCCGTGTACGTGGTGGTGCCTGGTGAAGTTCAGGCGGGGTTCGAACTTGGAACACCCAGGCTCGAATACGAACGCCGGCGTACCGCAATCTATGTCCCCCTCGTGAATACGGGCCAAACCTCCCTGCGCATGCAAGGGCAGATGGTGATCAAGACTCTCGATGGCGTGACCGTCATGGACGAAGAGTTCGTGATGGGTACGGTTTACGGTCTGCACGAAACCCACGTGTATCAGACGCTCCGCACTGCCTTGCCAGCCGGTGAATACTTGGTTTCACTTCAGTTGACTGATGTTGTGAGTGGCTTCACCAACGGGTTCGAGGACGTGTCAGTCACGATGCCCGAGGCACCTTCAGGTGAGTCCGCTCCGCTTGAGTTCGGCGAGATTCTCGTCGTTCCCAACGCCGAACCGATCCAGTTCGCGGCCGTCGGCGTCGAAATCATCAATAACGCCCAAACGGTCCGTTCGGCTCGACTCGTCCTGATCGTCGAGAAGAATGGTGAACCGCTCGAGGAGTTCGTTCTGGCGGAGAATCTCATTCTCGATCAGGGCGTCACCACGGTGGCGCAGCGGTACCTGCCGCTGACCGGCTGGGAGCCGGGCGAGTACACCTTCTCGCTGCGGCTTGAAACCGTCAATTCCAACGGCGGCGCCAGCGTACTGCTGACCAAGGATGACGCGGCTACCATAGAAGTCGGGGATTAGCGCGGCGCGGAGCGGGGCTTGGGCCTCGCTCCCGGACGCGGTGTGATGATGGCCGCAGGGTGCTCCATGGCGCGCCCTGCGGCCTTCGTGTTGTGTTCCGCATGCGCATCCTTAAGTCGGGACTCCTGAATGGCGATGCGCATGCCCACGGGTGTTCTTGCACCGTCCCTTCGCGCCGAGCCCTTCGCGCTCAACCTTCGCTCAGGCGACGGACTTCCGCTTCGACCGTCCGTCGCAGCGCGTCATCGTCGAGGCCGCGCCGATGAATGGCGGCGCCGAATCGGAGCGAGATTCGCGCGCGCTCACCGGGCTCGAAGGAGATGCCGACCGGTACGATCGGGGTCTGCTTCCCGCCCTGATTCGCCAGGCGCTCGAGCCGTTCGAAGCCGCTCCGGAAGGGAAGCGCGCCGGCCGGCAGCGTGTCCGGTCGCGGATTGTTGTCGATATCGGGATAGGCTTCGGGGAAAACCGCTACCAGCCGCCCCTCGTCCAATAACTCCACTGCCTCGCGCATCGCCCGGGCATTGCACCGGCGCGCGTTCGCCCGGTTCGCGCCGAGCGCTGATTCGGGCCGGATCACCGCTGGCCAGCGTGCCCACCGGCAGGCCGCGGCCAGCGCCGACCGTGTCGCCCGGTTCGTCGGCCAGTCGATCGCCACTACCAGGTGCACCGGCCGTTCGATTGCGGCCAACAACGCCTCGCCGTCCCGCTGGTGGTGAACGTGGCGCACCACCAGCAGCGCCGGACCATCGGCGGGAAGATGTTCGATGCCCGCGACGTGCAGGTCAGCCCCGCGCGCCAGCGATCGCCGGCTCCAGACGCGCAGGAAGCGCCACGGCATGTCAGGCATCGAGCGTTGCTCCGCGTCCGAAGCGATTGACGCCTGGTTGCTCCCGCCGAATGACCAGCAGCGGCGCCACGCCGACGATGATCGCCAGCGCGATCGGAATCCAGAGTCCCACCGAGGCGCTGATCACGATCGCGAACAGCATATTCGAGACAAAGATGATGACCGGCGCCCGGAGCGACGCGCCAATCCGGGCGCTTTCGCGCCAGGCGAACCGGCTCAACACCATGAACAGGAAGGCCGTGACGGTCCAGCCGATGAAGTTCTTGACCGGCATCCCGAAGTAGGGCCCCGCTTCGTCCCAGATCCAGAATTTGATGCGGAGCGATTCGTGCGCCATCGCCGGATCGAGCACCAGATCCCAGGCGGTCAGGAGCCAGGCGCCCGCCAGGCAAGACCAGAGCAGTTCGCATTTCACGCCGAGTTGCGCCACGATCGCGCTGCCGAGGAGGTATGACGCCAACCCCATGTAGAACCAGGACGCGGGAATCGACCAGGGTACGTGATCGAATGCCTTCGGGCCGAGGAAATCGGTATAGGCGTAGTTGCCGAACGGCCAGCCGGTGCCGGTGCCAAAGAGTTCGGAGGTCAACGAAAGCGGGTAGGCAATCGCCGCAAAGATCGCCGTCTTGCGCCAGCCGATCGCCACCACGCCGTAGGCGAACATCGCGGCCGCGCCGAGCCAGATGTGCACCGCGCCGGCGTACTGCATGGAGAAGTCGAAGACGCGGACGGCATTGCGATCGTGCGCCCAGAGATCGGGATTCGGCAGCATGATCAGCATGCCGATCAGTCCGAAAACGAGCGCCACCAGGTGCAGGGTCAGCAACGCCCAGGTGAGACGCATCGGCGTCAACCAGCTCATCGTCCACCTCCCGGGTGAATCACGCGGCCGCGCCACCGGTGGCGTCGTTGCGCGGAGCGGATGATCAGCAGCGCGACCACCGGCAAATCGGCGAGCGGAGAGAACCAGTACCACGCATCCGGGTTGCGGTACGCCCGCCGGGCGCCGGCCAGAATCCCGATCCGCGTGGCGATGAGCGCTCCGTTCACCGCCCGGGCGAAGCCCCGGCGCCGTGCAGCGGCCGCGAAGAGATAGGGCGGGGCGGCCTGGAGCAGCAGGAGATTCGCCAGGTCGCCAAGCCGGTTCCGGAACGGTCGCGATTCCGGCAGCGGCAGCGAACGGCTCCAGTTTCGCGCGGTTTCCCGTCCGCTCCGGTACATCTCCACGGAAACGAGCCCCTCGGTTTCGTAGAACCCGACGCGCTCACCGGCCCGGGCAGCGGCGCGCGCCAGGCTGACATCTTCGGCAATGACCCGGGCGTGGGGCGCGAATCCGCCGAGGGCATCGAGCAGATCGCGCCGGATCAACATGCATTGACCATTGGCCTGAACAGCGGCGGCGCGCCGGGTGGCGTGGCCGGGAATCCCGAAGCGGTAGATGAGGGTGGCGAGCATGGAGGGATGGACGAATTGATCCAATCGGTCCCCCAGCCACTGTTCGGTCGCCACACTCAGGATGCGCAGCCGTTCCGCGTGCGCGCGGCGGAGCAGCGCCGGCGGCAGCGCTGCGCTCGGCCGGACATCGGCGTCGATGGTCAACACCCACCGGGCGGTGAGTTCGGCCAATCCCACCTCCAAGCCATGCACTTTGCCGTTGATTCCATCCGGCGGCCGGGTTTCGACGAGGCGAATCCGCTTGTCCCGCGCCGCGTACTCCGCCACGATCGCCGGCGTTTCATCTACGGAACCACCGTCGACGATGACGATCTCCGCCACTTCCGGACCGAATGCAATCAGCCGCTCGAGACAGGGAACGATACGCTGCGCTTCGTCGAGGACAGGAACGAGGACGCCGATCGAGGGCGGATAGAGGCTCGAGGTTGGCCGGATCCGCGTCCCCCGGGATGTCCGCAGCAAACGCGCGACCAGGCGGAGTCCGAGCACAACCTGCGCCAGCGCGATCAGATTCACCAACGCCCGTTTCATACGTTAGCCGCGACAGACGGGGCGGCGCGGCCCGTGCGATAGTGAAAAACGCGCGCGCGTTTGACGCAGACCGTTCTGACTCGGGGAGACGGCCATCGATGTCCAACCAGTTCGTTGTCATCGGCGCCGGCTTCGGCGGTCTGGCGGCGGCCATTCGCCTGGCCGCGCGCGGGCACCGGGTTACGCTGATCGAACGCCGCGACAAGGTCGGTGGCCGCGCCTACGTGTACCAGGATCAGGGCTTCACCTTCGATGGCGGCCCGACCGTGATCACCGCGCCCTGGCTGATCGATGAACTCTTCGAACTGGCCGGCCGCAAGCGGGACGCGTACGTCGACTTCGTCCCGGTCGATCCGTTCTACCGCATCTTCTTCGATGACGGCGCGCAGTTCGATTACTCGGGCGATGCCGCGGCCATGGCTGATCGCATCGCCGCGTTCAGCCCGCATCCCGGCGATCTCGAGGGCTACCGGCAATTCCTGCTCCAAACCGAACGCATCTTCGACAAGGGCTTCACCGAACTGGCCACCACGCCCTTTCACTCGCCGTGGCAGATGCTGAAGGTGGCGCCCGATCTGGTGCGGTTGCAGAGTTACCGCACGGTCTACGACCTGGTCGCGCGCTACGTGCGCGATGAGCGATTGCGCCAGGTGCTGTCGTTTCATCCCCTGCTGGTCGGCGGCAATCCGTTTCAAACGACGAGCATTTACGCGCTGATTCATCATCTCGAACGAACCTGGGGGGTCTGGTACGCCATGGGCGGCACCGGCGCGATCACGGCCGCGCTGGAAAAGCTCTTCCTCGAGCTCGGCGGAACCCTGCTGCTCGGGACCGACGTGGCGGAGATCCTCACCAGTGGCCGGCGCGCAACCGGCGTCCGGCTCGCCGACGGCACGGAAATCACCGCCGACGCGGTGGTCTGCAACGCCGAGGTTGCCGCCGCCTATCAGCGCCTGGTTCCGGCGCGGTTGCGCCGCAAGTACACCGATCGCCGTCTGGCCAACATGCGCTATTCGATGTCGCTGGTGGTGATCTATTTCGGAACCGATCGCCGGTACCGTGATCCGGGCGCATCGCCGCTGGCGCATCACAATATCGTTCTCGGCCCGCGATACCGGGAATTGCTGGCCGACATCTTCGACCGGAAGGTGCTGGCGGACGACTTTTCGCTCTATCTTCACATGCCCACCCTGACCGATCCTTCGCTGGCCCCGCCCGGGGGTGAAACGTTCTACGTGCTCGCGCCGGTGCCGCATCTCGGCGGCGGCGTGGATTGGGAAACGCGGGCGCGTCCGTATCGCGATGCCATCATCTCCGCCCTGGAACGGCGTTTCCTGCCCGATCTTTCGCGCCATATCGTGACCGAGCGCATGATCGATCCGCGCCACTTTCGCGATGACCTGAGCAGCTACCTCGGATCGGCCTTTTCGGTCGAGCCGATCCTCACGCAATCGGCCTGGTTTCGCCCGCACAACCGCTCCGAAGAACTCGATCGCCTGTACTTTGTCGGCGCGGGTACCCATCCCGGCGCCGGATTGCCCGGTGTCCTGTCGTCGGCGACGATCGTCGATACGCTGATCGCGCGCGATTTCGGTCATGAAGAGGCTACGTAATCCACCGACCCGAACGCACTGCGAATGAAATCGGCGGCAACCACCGGCGCCTGCCGGAGCTTGCGCGGACCGGATACGCGCGTCCGCCCGCGAAAGACGTCG